>NZ_JAMHKS010000068.1:0-161126 GCF_025566055.1 Leclercia tamurae | reverse complement strand
CATCGAGGTTGTTGATCCCGAGTGTAACAACCTGGTCGCTGGCATTACCGGCCGCATCGGTGGCGACAACGGTGAAGCTGTAGCTGGCTTTGTTCTCAAAGTCCGGGTTACCGGTCAGGGTGACCGCTCCGGTGGAGGCATCAATAGTCAGGCCCGCATCGCTGCCCGCTTTCAGCGAGAAGGTAACGCCCCCGCTGATATCCGCCGTGTCGGTCGCGGTAGCGGTGTAGATCACCTGACCCGCACCGCTGTTTTCGTCAATCGCCGTGGCGGTTGTGCCGCTGGTGATGGTCGGGGCAACTTCATCGAGGTTGTTGATCCCCAGGGTCACCTTCTGGCTGCTGGCATTGCCTGCCGCATCGGTGGCCACCACGGTGAAGCTGTAGCTGGCTTTGCTCTCAAAATTCGGGTTGCCGAGCAGGGTGACCGCACCGGTGTTCGCATCAATAGTCAGGCCCGCATCGCTGCCCGCTTTCAAGGAGAAGGTGACGCCGTTGCTGATGTCGCCAGTGTCGGTGGCCGTGGCGGTGTAGATCACCTGCCCTGCGCCGCTGTTTTCGTTGATTGCGGTAGCGGTGGTGCCGCTGGTGATGGTCGGGGCAACTTCATCAAGGTTGTTGATCCCCAGGGTCACCTCCTGGCTGCTGGCATTGCCCGCCGCATCGGTGGCCACCACGGTGAAGCTGTAGCTGGCTTTGCTCTCATAATCCGGGTTGCCGATCAGGGTGACCGCACCGGTGGCGGCATTGATGCTGAACAGCGCGCTATCGCCGGTGGTGCTCAGGCTGTAGCTAAACTGGCTGGGGTGGGTGGCGACAGCAGTCCAGACCACCTGGCCTGCCCCGATGTTCTCATCCATGCTGGCCGTCGTGGCGCTGCTGAAGACAGGCGCATGGGTATCAATAATGAGGCTGAGTCCGCCGGACGTGTCAGTGGCGGTCGCTGCGCCTTTAATCAGCAACGACTGCACCTCATCGGACAAACTGCTACTGCTGCCGAGTGTGATCCCGGCAGTGACGGAATCAAGGATGGTCTGGGTGGACGCACCGGCGTTGGCTTCCGCGCCAGAGAATGCCGCCAGCAGGAGACCATATTTTTCACCGGCACTCAGGCCATCGGTCGCATCATAGCTGCCGCCGTTGGTGGCAACGACCGTGGTGTTCAGAATGTCATCCACACCAAACAGGCTGCTAATGGCGGCGGACGTGTCGGCCACCTGCGTCGCACTCAGGGTGGCTGGACTGTCAGCCGTGCCGCCGATGGCTTCCTGAGCCTTGTTATAGGCGAGAGTGGTTAACACGTTAATATTGAGAACGAGGGTACTGTTGTCTCCGGAGATAACACCCATGCTCCAGAGCTGCGCAGAGAGGTCTTTTCCCGCGCCAGTCGCTTCGTCCAGGTAGTCCGCAGCGCTGCCGCTGTTGACGAGCTTAACAATCACCACGCCGCTGTAACTGCCAGCAGAGATGGTTACCGAGCCGTTGGGGCCCAGCGTCCCCGTGCCAATCAGCGTTTTGCCATCGGCCTGATAAATCTCTACATTCAAATCGTTACTGCTGAGCGCCGGGCCGCCGACAAAATTAAGCTCGACGGCGTTCTGTACAGCGGGTTCTCCACCGCCGTTATCGTGCTTGCCGCCATTGTCACTCCCGCTATGACCACTCGCCACGGCAACCCCGACCACGCCACCCAGTGCGAGAGCGCCAGCCAGGTAGCCCAAGTAAGAGTGCGATTGAGGAAGGTAGGTGACCGGATGGCCAGACACCACAGAGCTATTCTGCAGGCCGGCTAAGATACTCTCGAGACCCGGGTGACCAGAGGTCATGCTGGCCAGCGCGTCCGGCGAACCGTGCGCATAGAGAACATGGCTGCCGTCGGCCAACGCCGCCCCTTCGGTGCTACCGGGCGTCATCAGTTGGGTAGCTGTGCCATCAGCAGGCAGGGTGACGCTGGTATCGTTTTGCGAATACCAGTCCTGCAGGGTCAACGTGGTGCCATCGGCATAGTCCAGCTGCAGATCTTGCCCGTGACGCGAAGCCACGACGTCATCGGCCAGCTTTTCCTGATCTTTATCGCCCTGGCGCTTGAGCACCCGGTAAGCTTCACCCGGCGCGGCCTTGTGAATGTTGGCCTGCCCGGCCTGCAGGGTGATACGGGTTTTACCGTTACTGAGCGTATATTGGCGTGGGTTCATCTGGGTCTCGGATGTCATTGTGTGTTGTGTCCAATTGGGGCGAACAGGAAAATCGGGTTGCAACGACCACCTGTGGTGTCATCGCTCCTGGAATGATTCACTGAGTGTTTTGCGTAAAGGTTTAAGTAAAAAGTCCATCAGCGTGCGATCGCCGGTACGGATATCGAGCTGAGATGTCATGCCCGGCAGGATGTCCAGTTGACGACCTGTCGTACTGCGCACAAGCTGCCCCTCTCCTTCTGCATGGCTTTTCAAACGAACATGGACGCGGTAGTAGATCTCCTCGCCACGGGGTGTGTTTTCTTTGAGGGTGTCGGCCGACACATAGATCACCTCCCCCTGCAATGCGCCATAAATGGTGTAATCGAAGGGATCGAGGCGTACGGTAGCTGGCAGTCCAACCTGAACGCGGGCAATATCAGCAGGCAGAACCTTAGCCTCAATGATGAGGGCATCATCTGACGGGACGATCTGCATGATCTCATCACCGGCACGTAATACCCCACCCAGCGTGGTGACGCGGACGTTTTTGACTATCCCAGGTCCCATGGCCGTAAAGACCGTATCGTGCACCTGCTGGCGACGGCCGGCCATCTGTTGCAGCGTCTGGCTCAGGTCATCTTCGGCCTTGGTGAGATCGGCTCGCGCGTCATCCAGAAACTTATTGCGTCGACCCAGCAGGCGGGCACGGGCTTCATTGAGATCGCGCTGCGCGTTAAGCCGCTCACTGGTGCTCACATCCCCAGAGCGTTCAAGCCCGTTCACCAGGTTGAGCTTCTGATTGGCTAAATTGACAGCGGTTTGCAGCGCAGTGATATCTTCCTGCAGGCTCTGACGGCGCTGCAAAAACAGGGCGCGTTCAATGTCTGCCTGTTCGCGCAATGCCGGGCCGGGATCGGACGGGAACCGGGGAGCGTACTGCCCGGTTGATTCTGCGCGCAGTCGGGCAATACGCGCCCGTAGACCGACGATACGCGCGTCCACTTCACCCGCCGCTGCCTCAACGCGGGTGGGGTCGAGACGAGCCAGAATCTGCCCCGCCTTAACATGGTCACCCTCTTTGACGCCCAGTTCGGACAGTACGCCCCCGTCCACGGTCTGGATTATCTGCACCCGGCTGCTGGCGATCACTTCCCCGTGTGCACGTGCGACTTCATCAATGCGAAACCAGGTCGCCCAGATGACAAAACCCAGCACCAGGACGACGATGCTCCCGATAAGCCCGGCGGAGAGTCGGCTACGGTGGTAGTTTTCCAGCCGATGCACGCGAGCGGCGTCAGCGACCTCGTCGTCAAACAGTTCAACGGCCATTAAGGACTCCTGCTGAATTAGATGCTTCAGGCATACGTGTTTTTAAGTTCGTTACTTCAACGGTGGGCCGCGAACCCGTGGCGCGGGCCATTAGTCCTGGCAGCAGCTTGTCCGGAGCACCATCACGGACGATGGTACCTTCCTGCACGACCAGGACGCGGGTGGCAAAATTAACGGCAGCCATCGGACGGTGAGTGGCGACGATGAGGATATCTTCTGGCTGCAGCCTGGCCTGTAATGCTTTCCAGACACGGGCCTCCGCTTCGCCATCCAGCGAGGCCGTCGGTTCATCCAGTAGCCAGATACGGGGACGAGACATCAGCACACGTGCCAGGCCTACCAGCTGGCGCTGACCGCCAGAAAGACCCGAGCCACCTTCGCTGATCGCCATATCCATACCCAGCGGATTACTGGCAGCCACCTGATCCAGCGCCAGATCGCGGGTGACCTCGGTCAGCGTGGTGTCGCTGACTGCCCCTGCGAGCATCAGATTGCTTCTCAGCGTACCTTTGAAGAGCTGCACCGCCTGCGGCAGATAGCCAACCTGAGCACTGACCAGTTGGGGATCGATCTCCCACAAATCGGCATCGCCCAGGCGTACGCGGCCCTCACCGGGGCGATACAGCCCGGACAGGATCTTCAGCAGCGTCGATTTACCGCCGCCAACGGGCCCTAACAGCAGAACGCGTTCACCGGCGTGAAAGCGAAGTGCGGGAATATTGAGTTGTTGTACCGGAGACTGCGGAAAGGCGAAGCGCAGCTTTTCCACACTAATATGTTCTGGCAGGCGATCGGGCAACAGCAGGGTCTGTCCGGGACGACGCTCCGTCGGTTTACGCAGCAGGTTGTTCACCATGTCCAGCGCTTCTCTGACCTGCTGCCATTGCATCAGGTACTGAACGCCCTGACTCACCGGCCCGATGACACGCCCCCCCAGAATACTGCAGGCTACCATGCCCCCGGTGGTCAAATATCCGGCCTCGACGCCCCAGACGCCCACCACGATCCCCATAACATACGCCAGCGTCGACAGACTGCCGGTGGTGTTAGTACAGAACTGACTGAGCGATTTTTGCTGAATGCTGTAGCCAGCGATGGAATTGCTGAGCGTCTGCCAGTCTTGTGCAAAACGCCAGCCAGCATGACTGGCGCGCAGCGTCTCGGCGCCGCGAATACTGTCGACTAACAGGCCCAGACGCTCGTTGCTGCGAAGCATCTGTTGGCGCGTGAGACGGCGTAAGCGCATACGCGTGAACAGGCCAAGCGCCAGCGCGACGGGCAGCATTCCAAGGTAAACCCAGCCGACGGGCCCACCGATCAAACCAATCAGCCCGATAAACAGAAAGGCAAACGGCAGATCCACGATCCCGAAGACCAGACCGGCAGAGACAACCTGCCGTACCGAATCCAGCGCCCCCACCTGCGCGGCCAGCGTGCCCAGACTGCCGGGCTGCTGGTCGAGTTGCAGGTGCAGCAGGTGTTCATAGACATGCTGGGAAAGGCGTTTATCCACACTACTGGCAACGCTGTCCATAACGCGGGCCCGCAGCGTTTTGAGCAGCCAGTCCAGCCCCACAACCAGCACCATCCCCACGACCAGCGTGGTCAGGGTTGCCCAGGCCAGGGTAGGCACCACGCGATCGTAGATCTGCATCGCGAAGAGCGATGTGGGAATGGCCAGGATGTTCACCAGCAGCGTGGCGGCGACGACCTGGAACACCCAACGGCGGTCGCGCAACAGTTCTCGCCAGACCAGGCGTATGGCCGGGTTTTCACTATCAGAGAGGTTTTCTGACTGTACAGGTGAAGCCAGTCTCAACCAGAGAACAGCCGTTTCGTCACCCGCAACCGTACCCGGCGCACCGGTCAGAATATCGTCTACCGTCAGCGTTCGGGATTCGGCACCTTCACGGGTCAGCGTAAGGGTATCGGTATTCCCTCCCTCACTGTGTCGCTCGGCTAGCCACCATGTTTGTTCGTGCCACATCAGTGCCGGGAGTTGACGGGGATCAAAACGCCGCCACGGAAGCAACGCCAGCCGGACATCTTTCATCCCCGCGTCCGACAGTAAACTGCGCACATCATCCTGGGGGCGATCTGTCAATGAAGGAACGGTCTGCGCACGTGCATACGCCTGCGTTAACGCCGCTTTATTCACCGGGGCCTTTAGCTTGTCCAGCAAGGCCAGTAGTTCAGAGAGAGGAACAGATATCATCAGGGAAGGCTCGCAGACGTGTTAGCTAATTGGGTGCCCGGCAGGGCGCCAGAGGTATCGTCCATACGTCCTGTGCGTGCAGCCAGGCGCAGGCAGTCGACCCGCCATGCCGATCGTACCGCTACCAGGGCTTGTTGTTGTTCAGTTAATTCACGCACGGCGTTGAGGACATCCAGCCAGCTCTTGTAGCCCGATTCATACTGGCGACGGAACGAGGCCAGCGTGTCGCTGAGTTCGATGACGGACTGCTCATAACCCGCCATCAGCATCTGGTTAGCATCACGCTGATCGAGCAGCTGGCGCGTCTGAATGTCTTCGCTGTGGCGTTGTTGGGCCAGATCCTGGCGTGCGGACTCCACGCGTTCCAGAGCCGCGTTCTTGAGGCCGCGGTTCACCAGTCCCAGACCTTCCATCGTGCCGGTCACCACGACATTGATCGTATTGTTATTGCTCTGGTTGGGGATACCGGAGTAGTCGTTGCGGGAGGCTTGCAGGGAGACGGTTGGCATCGATGAGGTGCGCTGACGTTCCACATCCGTTTCGGCAAGCGTGACCCCCGCTTCGCGGGCTCGTACGGTCGCACTCTGCGCAAGAATTTGTTCCTGTATAGCCCGATCGGCAGGCAGTTTGAGGATGCTGCCAGGCACCGGCAGGTCGCTTGCGACCGGCACCTGCGTCAAGGATAACAGCGTGGATTCAGCGGTAAGCAGGTCCGATTTGGCCTGTTCGAACGAGGAACGCGCCTGCAACAAGCGGGCCTTCGCCAGGCTGACATCAGCCGAAGACGCCAGTCCTCCCTGCTGACGGCGCTGGATCTGTTCCTGCAACGCCTGATGGTTGGTAACGTTCGATTCTGCAACGGCAAGACGCTCGCGAACACTCTGGACATTCGCATAGGCCACTGCGGTCTCTTCCAGCAAGTCACGACGTGTCGCCCAGGCCGTGGCTTGTTGAGCAAGGGTGTCCGTGTCGGCATAGTCAATGGCGCTGTCGATGCGCCCAAACGCCCATAACGGTTGCGATACACTCAGCGTGGTCGAACTGGAATCATTGTAACCCGAAATTTGCCCCGTCCCCGCGCTGGCCCCAAGGGTTGGCAAACGTGCCGCGCGGGCGCTGTCGGCGTTGGCCTCTTTGGAACGCACAAGCGCCTGCTGACTGGCCAGACTGGGGTGATGGAGCATGGTGCTGCGCAGTGCGGCGTACAACCCCCCCGGCGAAGTGTCGTCAGAGATAGAGTGCGAAGGCGCCCTCGCCTCAGCCATGGTCGCAGAAATGACAAAGGCTAAAGGAAGTATGATTGCAGGAAGAATGCGACAACCGTGTCGCACTGGAAGAAACCCCATGTCTGAAGAGCCCTGTATTTAAGAAAGAGTAAAAGGCCCACCGATCACGATTTTTCTCAGGTTATCCCGACATAACAATGATTTAATAAATGGCACGGCCGGATAACGAGTTGGAAATAAGAAAATGCCTATTGTTTTACGCAATGATTACCGATCAACAACATTCATGTCAATGTGTGTAATCGTGTAATAAAGACTGTAAAACATCGTTAATTGAGACGATAAGTTCATTTAACTCAAATATCCGCAGGATGAAGAAAAACTTTATTAGTGGAATATCTGTTAAGGCAGTGGATAATTTGTCACTAGCGAAAAGTGACAGAGGGAGGTGTTGATTGTTGAGTTAGGCAAGAGAATGTCGTTGCCCCTGAGAGGAAGTGACGTTGTATGGCAAATCAAGGCTGTTATAAAGCGTTATTAACTTATCCAGATCCCAGCCCCGACGTTTACTGTCCAGAGCCATGTTAAACAGAGCCAAATTGAATCCGGCAGACGTTTTTCAGTTTGTTGGGCCTAAAGGTAACTAATACTGTAATTTTGAAAAGCCTGAAATAAGTATGATGCATAAGACATGAAGCTAAAGGACAGACATGACAGCATATTCCAATTCTGATGCGGCAAGGGACTTACGCCCGGCCTTAGACAAGGCACCCGCTGGCGCGGTGAACGGAGAATGGTTCTTTATTACCGAACAGGCAGGCGTCGCCTCACAAACCGGCGGCTACATGTATGCAGACGGGAGTCACGTTGCAGAGGGTAACCACGCTTTTCAGAAGGTCCGGGAGGTTGTCGAGAAACTCGAAGCATCACGGGTACAGCCCTTTAATAAGGTTATGGTTCACTGGACAAGGTCTAAAATACCGTTAATACGGGGGCGCGTTACGGTTGAGACATTATTCGATGAGACAATTGTGCCGCGCGGTCCTCAGGACCCGATTTATGAGATTGCCGCTTTAGCAAGGCGAGCCTTCTGGGAAAAGTATGGCAGCGTCTCAGATGGCTTTACGGTTGAACGAGATGACTCAAATGTACACAACCAGACGAAATGGTTCGGGCCCCATCGCCGGGTGCTCAATATTAAGAGGAACACCACATTAACGCTTGCCACTGATGGCCTCTCGACGCCCTGGGCCGGCATTGCAGACCCGGAAAATGGCGTAGGATGCGAACTTTTCATGGAATTAGACGCTTCGAATATGATCAGCCAGCAGATTGATGACTGGGCTCATCTCTTGATTACCCTGGGGGATCTCGTTGCCGATGGCTATCAGGTTGCTGCTGATGTAGAAAATTATGGCGCAATCCTGTTTTGCGCTCTTACAAACGAATATAACCCAGTAACCCGAATCATCCTCAGCAGTGATAGCCGCAGGATTGATAATTTGCCTTTCGGTTCCGTTCCGCTCATTCGTGTAACGCCGATAGCAGAGTCAGAGATTGCACACCTGGACCAATCCGATGAATGGGCATCAAGCGCAGCAAGACATGCTCTCGCGGAACGGCAGATAGCAATATAGACAATTAACGCGACGTTATTCACGCCCCTTACGAGGCAGAGTGAGTTCAGTCGCTTTCCTTAAAGGAATAACGGCATCAAATGATTGAGCTTGTTCCGCTGTGAGCGAGAAGCGACCTTTTGCTTATCAATGAATATAGTGTGCTGTCTCAATAAGGCGTGGCCATTTGCTTGCATACACAAGAATTGAACATATAGAAATTTTACTGTTACAATATAACACTAATTTAAATTTGGATGTTAAGCCGTGAGTGAGCAAGTAAAGATTGATATTCCTCCGCAGCAAGGGCGCGGTTTCTGGGTCACAAAAGGTCAAACGTTCCGTGTTGTGGACACTGAAGGTCAGCAAGTAGCGGATTTATGGGCAATTGCTACTAACGGCAATGAAAACGATTGGCTCAGCACATCGCAAACACGAGATATTACCGAGCGATTATTTCCCACCGTTGGCGAGTCATTTTACAGTGAAAAAGCCAAACCTTTCCTTACTTTAGTGCAGGATAACTCACCCAGCCCACATGACATGCTTTTCCCTGCGTGTAACCCAGGCTTGTACGAGCGGGCTGGCCTGTCTAACCATCCTAATTGTCGCGACAATCTGCTCCTTGAGCTAAAGAAGGCCGACATAGCGCTTCCTGTTGTTCCTGATCCGGTCAATTTCTTCCAGCGTTCAGAACCTCAGTCAGACGGCAGGCTCGAGGTATTGGCATCGGATAACCCTCCCGGCGGTAATGTCTTACTACGCGCAGAGACCAACCTCTATGTGGTCGTTACGGCCTGCTCTGTTGACTTCCATCCGACGAATGGGGGGCGTTGTACCGGCATAGAGATTACTGTTAGTTAATCATCTGTGTTGTTCCATTACAGTGCTGGCAAACTCATTACTATGCAGCCGAAAATGTCCGCTTCTGGCACCAGGCGGACATCTTTATCATCGCCAGCTAACTAACCCCAATTACATATTCTCCTCAAACCGTAACAGCCGTCCGGCATTGCCCAGCACCAGCAGGGTACTCATATTGTGCAAAATCGCCGCGATTATTGCACCCGATGCACCTAACCACCCAAACGCGGCGGCAGCGACAATGACCAGCGTCCAGCCAAGGCCAATCATCACGTTAATGTGCAGCGTGCGGCGACAGCGGCGGCTTAAGCGCACGCAGGTGCCGAGGCGACGTAAGTCTCCGCCAATCAACACGATATCCGCTGATGCCATGGCAATATCTGAACCACCTGCCCCTATCGCTACGCCGACCACGCCTGCTTTTATCGCCAGCGAATCGTTGATCCCATCGCCAACCACCATCGGGCGGAAGCCGTTATCGATCTGCTCTTTCACCTGGTGCAGTTTGTCGGCGGGCAACGCGCCGGCGATAACCTGGTTAATACCGACCTTTTTGGCGATACGTTGTGCCACGGTCAGGCGATCGCCGGTGAGTAAGAGTTGCTGATGAAGGCCAAGGTCGCGCAGTTGCGCCATCGCGTCGTGCGCTTCTTCGCGAAGGCTGTCGGCAAGTAAAATCCAGCCCCGGAAGCGCCCCGCCAGCACCAGGCCCACTATCGGCCCGTCGTGCAGGGGTTCCGGCGGTAAATCCGCGACCTGGGTTGCCAGTAATGCATATCTGCCAAGCCATGCCTCGCCCGCTGCGGTTGTGGCGGATACGCCGAGGCCCTGATACTCATGCACATTTTGCAGCGCAGGCCACGCGCCTTGTGGCGCGATGTTGACCAGCGCGCAACTCACCGGGTGATTGCTGGTTGTACCGAGACTGGCCGCCAGTGCCGCCAGCGCCTCCGGCGATTCACCCGCTTCCGGACGCAGTTCATGCAGTTGCAGTCTGCCGTGGGTGAGCGTGCCGGTTTTGTCGATAATCACCGCATTGAGCTCGGCGAGTTCTTCGAGGAACGCGGCACCGCGAATCAAAATACCGTGTCGCGCGGCAACGGTCAGGCCAGCAATGGAGGTCGCAGGGGCAGACAGCACCAACGCGCAAGGGCAAGCGGCCACCAGCACGGCGAGCATTGCCTGGTTATTCTGCGTTAAAAACCAGGTGCTGGCGGCGATCAGTAACACCAGCAGCAAGTAGCGGGCCGCATGACGCTCCAGCAGGCGGGTAATCGGCGGGCTGGCCTGCTCCGCGCTTTGCATTAGCGCGATAACACGTCCGAGCGTTGAGGTTTCGCCGGTGCGCGTGACTTCAATACGCAACCGTCCGTCGAGGTTGATCGCGCCGCCATACACGTCCATCCCCGGTTTCACTTCCAGCGGCACGGATTCACCGGTGATCGGCGCGGTATCCAGGCTCGCCTGCCCTTCCAGCACGCGCCCGTCGGCGGGCAAACGGTCGCCCGCCCTCACCTCCACGATATCCCCTGCTACCAGGTCGTGGTTGTCGACATCATGCAGTTTGCCGTCGGCAGCAACACGCCGCGCGCGGCTACGGGTAAGCTTGCTAAGGGCCTCGATGGCCTCTTGCGAGCCAATCACGCTGCGTTCTTCAAGAATATGCCCGACGGTCATGATCAGCGGCAGCAGTGCGGCGGTGAGCATATCTCCTGTTGCCCACGCCCCCAGCAGCGCCAGCGCCACCAGCTGATCGGTAATGCCGTGCAGATCTGGATAGCGCAGGCTGTAAACGGCGTGGCGCAACACCGGAATGCCGACCATCAACGAGGCGGCCCCCAGCAGCATATCGGCGACGGCCACCTGCTCCGGTGCCAGGGCGCGCCACAGCAGGCCGAGAATTAACGTGCCGCTGGCCAGCATGGCCAGAATCAGCCGTTGGGCAATGTTGCGCTGTTCCTGGTGACTTAACGCGCCACCTGGATTCATTGAATCGGTGCTCATCGTGGAGAAGGTTCCTTTTGCCCGGCTGCCTGCAGGATCAGCCTGGCATCATCCTGCGGTGCAACGGTAATGACAGATGCCGCCTGGGCCAGAATTGCCGCAATGCGTTCCCGGTAAACGCGCGCCAGCAGATCCGGATCCTGCGGCGTGTTCGCTAATCGCGTAACCATCGCGGTGTCGGCCTGCGCTTTGGCGACCTTTTCCCGGGCCTGTGCCTGGGCAGTCTGGCGTATCTGGTCAGCATGTTGAGTGGCTTTTTGCCGAATGACAGACGCCTCCGTATTCGCCGTAGCAATCACCTGTGAGGCCATCTGGCTGGCCGTGAGTACGCCATTAAAGGCGGTGACTGTTGTGGCAGGCAGCATCGATTGTACGGTGACGCGCTCAAGGGTAATGCCGGGCGAACTGCCGGCCCGGGCAAGGCGTTGCAGATTATGCTCGATGTTGTGCTGAACATCGGTGCGCAGGCGTTCGCGCTGTTGGGCCACGTTCATGTCGTTGCTGACCATCTCCGGGCGAGCCACCAGGATCCTGTCGAGATCGCGGGCAGCACAGACCGCCACCGCCGCGCGCTCCACCAGGCGGTCGAGGGCGGGGATTACGTGTTCGCCCTGCAACACATAATCTGCCGGGCTGTTGACGCGGTAAAAGACGCTGATATCCAACTGCACCACGCCCGCATCGCCGGTGAGTAAATAGCCTGAACCGGCTAGCGCATCACTTGTACCCGCCTCCAGCGCGTCGGGCGAGCGCAACAGCGCAGTTACGCGATGTTCAATAACCCGGTCAGGTGCAGGCACCATCACCACCTCATCAATCGGCTTCGGCCAGCTCAGCAATAATCCGGGTTCGGCAACGCGTTGCAGGGCGCCAAAATGCAGCACCACGGCGCGACTGTCAGCAGGCACCTGGCGGATGTTCGAAAACAGCCAGCTTGAGGCGGCTATAAGCGTCAACCCAAGCAAGGCATAAAAAGCGAGGTGGATGGACTGCGTCCAGGGCCCGGCAGGTTTTTGCCTCTCACTCATGGGTTTTATCCAGTTTCGGGCCATCGACTAACAGGTTGAAAGGGGCAGCATCGGTGCGTAATACCAGGCGGGTACTGGCGTTCACCACGCCGCTCAGGGCATCAAGCTGACGCAACAGGCGGTAAAGCTGCGGTGAACTGGCGTAAGCCTTAGCGTAGATTTCTGCCGCCTGCGCCTGCGACTGCGCTTCAATGTCGGCGGCCTGAACCTGTGCCTGCGCCTCCACAATGCGCGCGTCGCGCTCTGCCGCCGAACGGATTTCCGCTGCGGCACGTTTGCCTTCGGCGGTGCGCGCGGTGGCGATGGTTTCACGTTCGGCGCGCATCCGGTCGACGGTGGCATTCAGCGTCACCGCCGGGAGCGTCAGGCGTTCGGTTCCCACCTGCACCAGGCGAATGCCGTAGCTTTCCAGCAGCGGCTGGCTGATTTGCGCCTGCAGGTGTGATTCAAACTCGCTGAGTTGCACCTGCGTGCTGTCGGTATTCACCAGTTGTGAAAGGGTAAATCCGCTGGTGGTGGTTTCCAGCGCCGATCCTAAATATGCCCGGATTTGCCGCGCCGCTTCATCGGGCTGGTTTTGCACCGCACGCAGGAAGCGCTGCACATGTTCCGGGGTGTTATCAACCTGCCAGACCGCGTAAGACTGCACGATAATGCGCAGCCCATCCCGGGTGCCGACATCCTGCAAGCCGCTCGAGGTGGTGCGCATGCGCAGATCCACGGTGGTTGCCGTTTCAAACGGCGCAGGCAGACGCCATGCCAGGCCGGGGTTAAGCAGCACGCGCACCGGGTTGCCAAAGCGGGTGATAATCAGCGATTCACCCGAGCGGACCTGCACCAGACTGGCCGCCGCAACAAGAACCAGCACCAGTAAACCCGCCCCGGCAATACGCTTCCAGCCGCCCGTTGCAGGCCCGACTGAATGATGGTGGTGGCTACAGCCGTGGCTGCAACCATGATGATGTGAATGACTCAACGGGATGGCTCCTGGGTCGGTTTTGCAGGCATATCGCGGCGTGCTGCGGCGTTCAATGAGGGAAATTCGCGCAGATCGATGGTCGGGGATGCACCCGCACCAATGCGGCTGTCGATAATCAGCAGTGGGCTATGGCCGAGCGTCTGGCGCAACTGACTAAACCATAATTCGTCGATAAAGACCTGCCCGGCGTGCGCGACCGCCTGCTTTTGCGCGGCAAAGCTGACTGCCGTGGCCTGCGCCTTGCTGGTCATATCGGTGGCATTCATTTGCGCCTGGTTCCGGCGAGTGGTCGCCAGGGTTTGCGCGCTGGCGGCCAGTTCAGCGGCATGACCGCGCTCGCGTGCCACCAGCGCCTGAGCGGAGATTTGTGCCGCCTGCACGCCGTGAAACGCATCGGCGGCACCGGCTGGCGGGTGAATGGCTTCGACCACGGTAGAGAGCAATTCAACGCCGCTGTGTAAGGCGTCGAGTTTTTGCTGTACTGCCCGGTTAATCAGGCTGGCTAAGGCGTTGCGCTGCTCCCCGAGTAACTGTTCCAGCGTGAGTGAGGAAAATTGATGCACCAGCACCTGATTGGCGGTGCTGCGGATCAGCGCCAGCAGATTGTTGCTGCGGTAAGTTGCCGCCAGTGCCGCGTTATCGGTCAAGCCAATGCGCCACATAAAACGCACGTCGCTGTTGATGATTTGCAGGCTCTGCTGGTCATCACTTTGGCTGGCGATGATCTGGGCTTTATCAAAACTGTGGATCGCGTCCCAGAGACGGTCTGCCCCTGGTGGAGCATTACCTTCGGCACTGGCCAGCGGCTCGGGTGCGGTATCGTCCTGTTCCCCGGCGGCCAGTTCATGTACCTGGCCGTTTTCGGTTAACTTCACCTGCCCAAAAGGCCATGGCAGCCCGTAATGCAGCCCTGCGTGCAGCACCGTCACCGGTTTGCCGAACCGTTCGTAGATCCCGCGTTGTGTGGTGGAAACCTGCTTAAACCCGGTCAGCAACCAGCCGCAGACGATCATCACCGTCAGTACCGGCATAAAAACGCGCTTCAGAACCGTTAACGCCCATAGCTGGCGCAGATCGATGCCAAAGTGCTGATGGATTTCGTGTTGTAAAAACAGCATCGGGCGCGGGGGCCAGACAAGCTGGGCCGCCAGCTGGCTTTTTGCCAGATAGTCAGGTTCAGCCTCTTCGGTTTTCGGCGGCATAAAGAGCGAGAACAGGCCGCGCAGCAGGAACTCAATCGCCACCGCCAGCACCACTACGGCGGGCAGATTGATGAAGAGTGCGATATTGAGGGTGGGAAAAACGAACAGCGGTAACGAGAGGCATTGCACCACCAGCGTCAGGCGCAATATCGGCGCGATAAATTTTGCTTCCGGCCAGGCTTCGTTGGCCGTTGCCGCCATATGCCGTTCAGCAACCAGCACGGCAAACATCGCTGTCGCAATAATACCCACCGCCCCCCATCGCAGCCTGCCGTCATCCAGCGCGACGTAATTTGCGCCCCACCCCGCAAGCGCAACACCCATCACCAGGACCGCCATTACGGCGAGCCCTACCCCCTCACTGTTAAGCAGTGCCCCGACGCGCCTGAAATTAACGGGGAGCAACCCGCCGAGGCGCTGATACATGCTCAACTGGGGTGCCGTTGCTGTCAGAACCTCTTCAGTGTTGAGCGGCGGCGAGCAGATGTCCGCGCGCCACTGGCAAATCCGCTGGGCGTGATACCACGCGACCGCTAACAGCATCAGCGCCCCGGCGTTGCTGCATAACAACGCCGGCCACCGGGAAGATGGCGCGAAAAATTGCGCGATCAGCGCCGTCATGAGCATAAGAAAAATTGTCGCACCGAGCCCAAAAACGACTCTGGCGGCGAGTAAGGCCTTAGAGGATGCTAATGAATATCGAGCCTGAGAGGGTTGCATGGCGTTTGAGTTTCGGACGCAAAGTGGAGGCGTCATTGATGTGTATTGTTATCACATAACATATCATCATCGTAAATTTTGGTAAACGAACCGCGTGTAACCATTTGTACAACCGAGCCGTGGGCAAGCGCCTTGCTCTCGTCATTTCCTGCCGCCCTCCGACCAGGACAATAGCTGAATCTGCTGCCACACCCCACCCATCCACTATACTGACCATTGCAGTTGTAATTTGGACAGCAGGAAATGCACGGTTAATGATCTGACATCAACCCTACCCATGACCATCAGGAGAACAACATGCAAAAGCGTAATAACCTGAAAGTGCTGCTGATTGCCTCAGCAGTCGCCGCCATGTTCGGTACTGCTGGCGTGCAGGCCCAGTCGACGAGCGCCGCGCAGAGTGACGCCTCAGCCCAGACCAGCTCGACCGGCTCCATGGCTAAGCTGGACTCCGGCGACGAAAAAGCGTTGAAGGACATGGCGCAGGCCAATATCAATGAAGTTGCCGCCGCTAAGATCGCCCTGAGCAAGGCCAAAAGCAGCGACGTCAAAGCCTTCGCCCAGAAGATGGTCGATGACCACGGCGCTGCCCTGACCAAAGTCCAGACGGTGGCTAAGCAGAAGGACGTGACGCTGCCGACTGAGCCAGACGCCCAACACAAGGCCATGGCTGACAAGCTGGAAAAAGAGAGCGGCGACGCGTTTGACAAGATGTATATGGAGAACGCCGGCACCAAAGACCACAAAATGGTGTTGTCGAAACTGCAAAGTGACGCCAAAAACATTAAGGATCCCGATGTGAAGGCCCTGGCGGACGCGCACACGCCGGTCGTTGAGCAGCATCTTAAATCTGCCGAGCAGATGAAAATGTCAGCAGATAAGTAACCCGCCTGAACTTCAGCCCGTTAACGGGCTGAATTCTCAAATGTTCCCCCTGAAAGCGCGATATCCATCACATTATGCCAGGCTTTATGTGCATCACCACAACGTGACGACACACGCCAGACTAAGGGATGACTCATTTGAAAAATGCTAAATACACTATGCCGTTGCGCGAGGAAGGATTTATTGGTCTGGGGGATTATGCCGCGATCGGTGAGGGCCGCTCGGTGGCGCTCATCGCCCCGGATGGTTCGATCGACTGGTGGAGCGCGCCCAATCTCGACTCCCCGCCCCTATTCGACCGACTACTGGACCCGACCATCGGTGGTTTTTTCAGCCTGACCCCTGCGGTGGACTATACCGTCTCGCGCGCCTATCGCGATGACAGCAACGTGCTGGAAACCCGTTTTGAGACCAAAGATGGCACGGTGTTGTTAACCGAATCGATTAACAGCACCCTGGCGGGGCGTCTGCCCTGGAGTGAACTGGCCCGGCGGCTGGAAGGCGTCCGCGGCACCGTGCCTTTCCGGCTCCATCTGCGCTTCGGGACGATGGTCGAAACGCGCTCGCCCTGGCGGTCAGATACCTTCAAGGGGAGCGTTTACCATATCGGCGACCTGATGGCGATGCTGCACACCAGCGAAAACGTGGTTATTACTCACGCTGATGACGAAGAGATCGAAGCGGAGATCACCCTCAAAAAGGGAAGCCGGGAAGTTGTCGCCCTGCTTGTGACCCAGAGCGAACCGCTGGCGGTGCCGGACATTCAGGCGATTGATAACCGCATTGAAACCAGCCACACCGCCTGGCAGGACTGGGTGAAGGGGCTCAAATATGACGGCCTGTATAAAGATCACGTTATCCGTTCCGCGCTGGCGCTGAAGTTCCTCTGGTATTCACCAACCGGCGCGCTGGCCGCGGCGGCCACCACCTCCCTGCCGGAAGGGATCGGCGGCGAGAAAAACTACGACTACCGCTTTGCCTGGGTGAGAGATGCCTGCCTGATCATCAAAGCTTTTACCTTCCTCGGCACCCTTGAGGAATGTAAGGCGGCGTTTTCCTGGCTGTCGAAAACCATTATCAAACACGGCCCGGAGATGCAGGCCTGCTATACCCTCGAAGGCGAACTGGTCCCGGCGGAGCGTTACGCGGAACTCCAGGGCTATCGGGGTTCGCAGCCGGTACGCATTGGCAATAACGCCCGCGACCAGCGTCAGTTGAGCATGTATGCCGATATGCTTGGCGTGGCAAAACTGTTTGTCGAAGCGGGCCATATTCTGGATACGGGCACCTCGCGCTTCCTCGGGCATCTTGCCAATCAGTGCGCCGACCGCTGGCGCATGAAGGACTCCGGGATCTGGGAGCTGCCGGAAGAGCGTCACTACACTCACTCGAAAATGTCCTGTTGGCTGGCGCTGGACTGCGCCGTGGTGCTGGCGGAGCACAGCCATATCGAACCGACATGGAAGGCGCGCTGGGAACGCGAGCGGGACCGGATCCGCGACTGGGTTGAGGAGCACTGCTGGTCGGAGACCCATCAGTCCTACTGCTTTTACGTCGGGGACGGCGGGCAGCTGGACGCCTCCCTGGCGCTGGTTTCACGCTACGGCATGAAAGTGAACCCGAAACGCATGAAGCTGACCTATGAGGCTATCCATCGCGAGCTGGGCCATAACAGCGCGATGGTCTACCGCTACAGCGGTGTCGAGCAGGAGGAGAGCACCTTCATCGCCTGTTCATTCTGGCTGGCTGAGGCCTGGGCCTCGATGGGCAAGCCAGCGGTTGGCGAGGAGATGATGGAGGAAATTCTGGAGACGCTGTGTCACCGCGGCAACGTTGAAACCTTCAATGAGATGTTTGATACCCGCACCGGCGAGTGGGTGGGCAATATGCCCCAGGGTCTGAGCCATCTCGCCCTCATCTGCGCGGCGCAGGCCATCAGCGAGCATCACGGGCCCGAATGACCAGCGTAATGCCGAGCAGCACGGCACACATCGACACCAGCATGCGCAGGCTGAAGGTTTCGCCGAGCAGCACCACGCCGCCCAGAGTGGCAAGGCAGGGAACGCTAAGCTGCACCGTACTTGCGGTCATGGCTTTCATCTTCGGCAGCAGCGTATACCACAGAGCATAAGCCGCGCCTGATGCCAGTGCCCCGGACGTCATGGCTAATAACAGTCCGGGTGCGCTGGTAAATCTGTCCCCGGACAGCAAGAGCGAGAGAATGACGGTGAAAGGTACGGCGAGGATAAAATTCCCGGTCGTCGCCGGTATGGCTTCCGGCATACTTTTCCCTTTCACAGAGTAGTACGCCCAGGCCAGCCCGGAGCCGATCATCATCAACGCACTGGTTGGTTCCGGGGCATGCGCGCCGGGGAGCAGGAGCAGCAGGGTTCCAGCGACCGCCAGCAACAGCCCCGCGCCCTTCAGCACACCGATTTTTTCTCCCTGCCGCCAGCCATAGATGACCATTGCCGTCTGCACGGTCCCGAACAGTAACAGCGCCCCGGTCCCGGTATCGATCCGCAGATAGGACCAGGACATCGCCAGCACATACAGCGTCAGGGCCAGACCGCTCCGCCAGTCATAATGTATTTTCGATGCCGGCTTTTTTCTGACGCTCATCAGCATCACCAGGAACAGTGCGCCGCTGACGATCCGCACATCGCTGAAGGTCGCCGGATCGATGTGCCCGCCCGTCAGTGCCACCCGGCACAGGACGGAGTTCGCCGCAAACGCCAGCATGGTGAGTATTATTTTTCCTGTCATACCCTCTCTCACAAGTGCAACCTGCCCGTTTCCGGAAAATAGACAACCTATAATACTTACATATACCACCGGAGGTGACTATGTGTGGACGTTTTGCCCAGGCGCAGACCCGGGAAGAGTATCTTGCCTTTCTGGCCGATGAAGCGGATTGCGATATCCCCTACGACCCGCAACCCATCGGGCGCTATAACGTCGCGCCCGGCACCAAAGTATTACTGCTCAGCGAGCGCGAGGATCAGTTGCATCTCGACCCGGTATTCTGGGGTTACGCCCCTGGCTGGTGGGACAAGCCACCGCTGATCAATGCCCGGCAGGAGACCGCCGCCAGCAGCCGGATGTTCAAACCGCTGTGGAACCATGGCCGGGCGATTGTCTTTGCCGATGGCTGGTTCGAGTGGAAAAAAGAGGGGGATAAAAAGCAGCCTTACTTTATCTGTCGCGCCGACGGACAACCCATTTTTATGGCGGCCATCGGCAGCACGCCGTTTGAACGTGGCGATGAGGCGGAAGGATTTCTGATCGTCACCGCCGCGGCGGATAAAGGCCTGGTGGATATCCACGATCGGCGTCCGCTGGTGTTAACGCCAGAGGCAGCACGGGAATGGCTACGGGAGTCGGTGAGCGGGCAAGAAGCAGAAGAGATTGCGCAGACGGGTGCAGTCCCCGCAGACGAATTCCACTGGCATGCCGTTACAAAGGCCGTGGGGAATGTGAAAAACCAGGGGCCAGAATTAATTGATGAGATCAGCACGTCTTAAAGACTGGATTATCTGAGCATCGTTTCTGGCCAGGTTGACCGGTTAAGCCTGCTTCAGTTCGTCCAGAAGTTCAGGATGTTTATCCAGCGCTTTAAACAACAACACTAATGGCCGTGGCGGCGCGACACGCCCCGTTTCATAGCGACTAAAAGCATTGACTCCGCCGCCAAAAATTTCGGCTGCCTGACGTTGGTCCAGATTCAGGCGTTTACGCACGTTTGCGATGAAGGTTGGATCGACCTCTTCAGCGTTTACCTTACGGTTAAACGCCAGAATGGCGGCAAAGTACTCGTCCCCTTCCCCATTGCTAAAAATGATCTCATCACACGCATCGCAAAACTGCCCTTTAACGGCATGAAAGATCGTTTTCTGGCCTTTGTATTCATACGCAATATCGCGGCTTTCGTGTTGAAGCTCCGCGCCACCGCAAACAGGACATTTCATCTTCATAGCTCCTTAAATGACACCACCAGTACGCCATCGGTCACAATAAACTTTATGTAAATCTGTTGGCCGTTGTAGACCGATCGATACACGTCATGCCAGCACGTATGCTCGTGATGGGCGGTCATACTTTTATAAAAATCAGCCGGTTCCAGCGTCAGGATGACATCAAAAACTTCCTGTCTGGAGCAAAATCCCATCTGGGCTGCGCCGATCAATGCGGAACGGGTTATTGCCGTCAATCCAGCTCGTACCATCGTTTTAACGATATGTAAGCGAGTATGCGGCGTTCTCTTTTCCATAAGATTAACCTATATGCCAAATTGTGCAAACAGGTTAAATTCGTGACGTAAGCAAGTAAAGATAGCCTGAGATGAAAATGCGAGGATGGCCGCAGACCCGTTTCAATGGCCTGCCGTTAGCCGGGTAGTGGGGAATGTAAAAAACCAGGGGCCAGAATTAATTGATGACATCAGCGAAGCGTAAAATAAAGCGGGTGATTTGATACTCTTATTTACTGGAATTTACTAACGCTCAATTAATATAAAAGTGCCGTAAGCGAAGCGGTAAAAACAAATAATCCAGGAGGGCCCAGGACGGCCCCCGCATTACACTTAAACAACCTGTTTTGGCCAGCGTCTCCTTTTCGGGAGTGGCACGCATGAGTGAGGGGTGAGTCGGGTTCCACAAACGGAACAAACAGCACCATGAGGTTGGGTTTGCGTTGGGCTGAACGTGGTAAAACGAAATCGCGTACTTGTGCAAACCGGGCACTCAAATTTTAGGTTGGGAATAGCCCCTCCGGGCAAGTGAGTAGAAAGACCACCATACAGTAATTATTAATTGACCAGGGATATATCGTATAAAAAACTTCCTTTGCACCTATATTTCTTTTTTATAAGCTGACTATTTTCGGGATAAGGATTTATCTCACCCGTAATAAATCAGAAAAACGCGTGGTATATCGGGGAGATAACATTTCTCTTTTCATTTGCCATTGCTGTTCAATCCCCTGCCCCGCAAACCAGAGGGTTCCACGCCCTTCTTTTTTATTGAGTTTGTCGATAACCGCCATCAGCTCTGCGCTGTTGCGTCGGGGAGGATTTTCATCAAACAGATTGAGCTGCGCGACGCCAAGGCTGAAGAAATCCCCCAGCATGACCCCGGCTTTCTGATAGCGCAGCCCCTCTTTCCAGATGGCATCCAGACAGCGTGTCGCCGCGTTAATAATATCCCGGCTGTCTTCGGTGGGCGTCAGGAGCTTAATCGAGGCGCTGTTGCCATAGTAAGGCTCGTTCAGCGCGAACGGCGAGGTCTTCACAAAGGCGGAGATAAACCGGCAGTACTGGTGCTCGGCCCGCAGTTTTTCGGCGGCGCGCGCGGCATAGCTGCAGATGGCCTGGCGCATCGCCTCATAGTCTGACACCTTCTCGCCAAAAGAGCGGGAGCAGATAATCTCCTGCTTGTGCGGGGCAAACTCTTCAAACCCCAGGCAGGACTCGCCGCGCAATTCCCGCACGGTGCGCTCCAGCACCACGCTGAAATGCTTGCGGATCACGGCGGTGTGGGTATCGGCCAGATCCAGCACGGTTTTAATCCCCATGGCATCCAGCCTTTTACTCAACCGCCGCCCAACGCCCCATACCGCCTCGACGGGCAGCGCCGCCATCAGCTTACGCTGCCGCTCGACGCTGGAGAGATCGAGCACGCCGCCGGTCTGCCGCTGCCATTTTTTGGCCGCGAAATTCGCCAGCTTGGCGAGGGTTTTGGTGGGGGCAATACCCACCCCGACGGTCAGGTGCGTACGTTGCAGCAGCGTTTGTCGAATTTCACGGCCAAAGGCCTCCAGATTGAGGCAATTGCTGACGCCGGTGAGATCGCAAAAGGCCTCATCAATGGAGTAGATCTCAACCCCCGGGGTGATCTCCTCCAGGGTGGTCATCACCCGGTTGCTCATATCGGCGTACAGTTCGTAATTACTGCTGAAGGTGACAATGCCGTGGCGGCGAAAAATCTCTCTCTGCTTAAAATAGGGTGCTCCCATCGTCACCAGCCCTTTCGCTTCGGCGCTGCGGGCGATGACGCAGCCATCGTTATTCGACAGCACCACCACCGGGCGCCCCTTCAGATCCGGGCGAAACACGGTTTCGCAGGAGGCATAGAAGCTATTTACGTCTACCAGCGCAAACATGATTATTGGCGCGCTTTGACTGGCGCGGTAAGGCGCGGAAGGATAAACGGCATAGTATCAAATCCATTCAACTGTATATCTATACAGTATTCATGAATTGATGGATAAATCAAGGTCCTGTCCGCAACCTTTCGTTTGGCGCGGACAGGACGGATGGCCAGAGTGGCTTATTTACAGGCCACCAGATCGGCCATTTGCTCAGCATCAGGCATGCCGATGATTTGTTGCAGGGCTTGCGCCTTATTCAGGTAATAAATGGCAGGCGTGCCGCTGGCACCCAGTTTTTCCATCAGTTGCTGATTGTGCTGGATCTGCTTAAACACCGCAGGCGGGGTGTTGCCCTGCAGCGCCGGTTTGGTGTTTCCGTCGCTGCTTTCCAGGTCATACCAGACTTTAGCCGGATCCTTCGCGGAGAGAATTGCTGCCGCATACTGGGCGCTGTCCGGGCGGATCACGCCAACCAACAAGGTTTTGGTGTTGATGCTTTTATCTTTGATAAAAGGCTGGGCCTGGTGCCAGAACTTATTGCAGTAGGGGCAGAAGGGATCGGCAAATACCACCACCTGGCACTTCGCGTCCGGGCTGCCTTCTGCGATCCCTGGCGCGGCGGTAAGCTGCTTCCACATCTCGCGTCCGGCGGGAATATAGATCTCATCATTAATGATTTTCTCGCTCAGGTTATTTCCCTCGGCATCATACATATAGCCTGAAATCACATGCTTTTTATCCGGGGTAAGATAAAGCGTGACGCCCATGTCCTGATATTTACCCAGCCAGCCCTCCACACCGCCGGGAGCGCTGAACGGCTTAATAATTTCAATGCCCTGCTTCTGCACTTGTTTAACCGGTTCAGGTAAGTCAGTGGTCTGCGCCTGAGTGGTGGCGCTTATCAGTAAAATTAACAGGGTCAGGATCTTGTTCATTATTTTTCCTCAGTGAAATCAGGTGATGTGGCTGCATTCGCACTCATCAGGGTGGTCAGCAGCGCGTCTTTACTAAGCAGGGATGGCAGCACGTGCCCCTGCGGAATTGCAGGGCCAAAAATAGCGTTAAAAGGAATGCCGCTGGCGCCGTAGCGGCGCAGGAATCGCTCGATTTCAGCAGAAGGCTGACTCCAGTTTCCCTGCAGCAATACAACGTCGTCGCGGTTTAAGGCAGCGATCACCTCAGGGCGATGAAGGACCAGCACTTCGTTCACCCGGCAGTTAAGGCACCAGTCGGCGGTGATATCCACCAGCACGCGTTTTCTGGCATTCAGCGCCTCACTGAGCGCCGCTTCGCTGAGCGGTTGCCAGTTCAGGGGGGAGTCGTCCTTCCCCTGGGGCTGGGGAGCCAGAAAAGCATACAGCCCCGCGCCAAACAGCACGCCAAACACCAGACTGCGCAGATTGTCTTTGTGGTTCGGCATGGCCTTCGCGCAACGGAAAAGGAAAAACGCCACCATCAGGCCGCCGCCGATCAGCACATAGCGTGCGCCCCACTCCCTTACCAGCAGCGACATCAGCCAGATACAGGAGCCCAGCATCAGGAGCACCAGCCCCAGGCGCAGTTTTCCCATCCAGGGACCGGGTTTAGGCAGCCAGCGCGCCACGCCGGGAACAATACTGATCGCCAGCCAGGGAAGACTCATCCCAAACCCCAGCACCAGGAAGATAAGCCACAGCTGATGCACCGGTGCCGCTAACGCGAAGGTTACGGCAGTGCCAAGGAATGGCGCCGTGCAGGGTGTGGCAAGCAGAGTCGCAAAGGCGCCTTCAAGAAAACTCCCGCCGATACCGTTGCCACCGGCGGTAGCCAGCCGGGTGGACAGAGCGGAAGGGAGGCGGATTTCAAGCAGGCCGGCCAGGCTGAAACAAAAAATCCAGGTCACCAGCACCATAGCGGCGATGAACCAGGGGCTCTGGAACTGAAAACCCCAGCCAATCCAGGCCCCGGATAACCGCAGGCCGGTAATGACCGCCGCCAGCACCAGAAACGAGAACATTATCCCGGCCGCCGTTGCCAGAAAATGCATCCGCGTCTGACGGCGGCTGCTTTCTGCCAGGGTCATCAGCGAAGCGAGTTTTATGCCGAGGACAGGCAGAACACAGGGCATCAGGTTGAGGATAAGGCCACCCGCTAACGCCACGGCCATGATCTGCCATAGCGTGGTGGACGAACTGATATCAACCCTGAGCTGCTGGCTCTGCGCACCATCGCTGGCCAGCAGAGAGAGCGGCGGCAACCCGGAGGCCACCAGCGGTTTGCCCTGGCTATCGCTGACGTTAAACCGGGCGGTCAGCGTGTCACCGAGGATCGCGGTCTGCGGCGGCGACAGATTCACTCCCGTCGGGTTGTCAGGAAAGAGATCGGGCTGGGACCAGCCTTCCGGGGAGGTCAGTTTGACGGTGAGCGTGTCATTGTCAGCGGCGACGGATTTAACCGCCACAGGGCCGTTATCTGGCGGAACCGCGCGCATCGAGTTGTCCCAGGCATCGGCAAACTGCGCTGACGGACCGGTGGCCAGGTTGATATCCAGCGGGAAGGTATTGACCACGCAGAGAGTGCTGCACAGCGAAAGCGTCAGTTTCCCGCGTAATCGCTGCCGCTCATCGGTGGCCACTTCGAGCGGAAACACAACGCGGCGATCGTAGCCAACTGAACTGAAGCCAGCAGAATCAAAGCGGACAGGCCGGGGCCAGTGCCACTGCGTTTTGGCCTGCGGCTCCCACGCAATCACCGGCCGAAAGCCGCCGTCACCGGGGGTACGCCAGTAGGTTTTCCACCCTTCATTAGGGGTCACGTCCAGCAGCAGACGAACTTTCCCCTCTGCGGGCGCATCATGCCAGACGTGAACCTGAGCATGGGAATTCTCAGGCTTCATCGACCAGCCTGGTACCGCAGCTGAGGCCGCAGACAGGCTGAATAACAGGAACCACAGGCTCCTGAAAATGGTTTTCATCTATTTTCTCCGTAATAAATTAACTAAACAGGAACGTCCAGTTCAGTCATTCACGGAAAACGCAGTTTTTGAGGTGTATTCGAAGTAAAGGAGGTCGAAAAAGGATCACCGGTCTCGGCAGGACGCTGATTTTGATCAGCACCGCTAACACCAGAACCAGAAGACCGGGTAACAGCAGAAGCGTATCGAAATGGAGGGGTTGGGCGTTCAGCAGCGAGTGGGCGCTGAGCTCACAGGGGGACAAGGCGGGCGACACGCCCTCCTGCACACTGTTTTCCGCGCTCAGGGTGAGCGCGGCGGCTTTCACCTGCATGTTATGCAGGATACTCGCCCGCTGAGTCAGACAGATCAGCATGACAAAACAGGCAACCACCAGAAGCACGATGGCTTTCAGTTGCCTGTTTTTTTGATGAGCCGGACCCGTCAGGATATTCATGGGCAATGAGAATAGTGAGCGACACGCCTGCGGGCAAGCGGCAATTTGTAAAGGAATGCCAACCAGAGTGGTGGCTTCCCCTTCTACATAACGATGTCATTTTTTGCTGCAACAAAAACCCGGAGCTGTTATACTGTATATAATTACAGTACGGAGGGCGCATAATGGCTGTTGAAACAAAATTTGTTGTCGTAAGAAAAGGTGAAGAGAAAATGACATTTGCCAGTAAGAAAGAGGCTGACGCTCACGACAAACTGCTCGACCTGGCAGAAGCGTTCACCGACTGGCTGTTGCAAAGCGAAATGCAGATGGATGAAACCCAGGCTGAGAATCTTGGGCTGTATCTGGCCGAGCAGAAAGAGGCTGTGCAGCATATTCTGCGTACCAGCAAGCTCCCTGAGCTGAATGCCGCACCTGCAACAGATAAAACAGAGTCAGATGCAGATACCGCTGGCAGTAAAAAAATCAGAGCCGTTAAAGCAGCCTGATCGCCAGAATAGATCATCACTGAACCTGTCGCCGTGAGTGGGAAACTGCTTACGGCTTTTTTTGTTGTATGCAGGGATCTACAACTGCTTCAGACGTCGCCGCCTGATAACAGGCTTCCATTTCATCCAGAGCGGACTGATTTTCTAGCCCCCATTGGTACATTTGCTCGATGGGTTCGGCAAAGGTTCTGCCAAGAGGGGTCAGACGGTAATCGACTTTGGGGGGGATTACGTCATATACATGGCGGGCGATCAACCCTCGCTGCTCCAGCTCTTTCAGCGTCTGGAACAGCATTTTCTTCGAAATCCCCTGCAGGCTGCGCTGTAACTCACCCGTGCGGGCACGTTCATCCGGCCAGTGGTACAGCGCGTGCAGCACCATCGTGCTCCATTTCACTGAAAAGAGCTCCATCAGGCGGCGCGGCGGCGAGTCCGCATAGAAAAAGAGTTTACCCTCAACCCAGGCTGGCATTGTTCTTCCCTCTGCTTATGGTCACCAAATGGTAACTACTATCAATATGGAACCCTGTTGACTATAGTCTGCCCCCTTGAGTTAACCAACACCAGCACATTCCTGAGGTAAGATGAAAATCAACGCTTTAGTCGCACATGACGCGGCACAACCTTTAGCATCAGGCCAGGTTTCGCTGCGCGCCTTACAAAAGCAGGATGTCAAAATCGAGATCCTCTATTGCGGCGTGTGCCACTCCGATCTCCATATGGCGCGTAACGAATGGGCGGTGAGTGAGTATCCCCTGGTACCGGGGCATGAAATCGTCGGACGCGTGGTGGAGGCTGGAGACGAAGCCAGCCATTTTAAACCCGGTGATATCGTCGGTGTGGGGGTGATGGTCGACTCCTGCCGCGAGTGCCATTTCTGCAAACACCACGAAGAGCAGTATTGTGAGGCGGGGTTTACGGCAACCTACAATGGCATTGATAAATATACCGGCGACAGAACCCGGGGCGGCTATGCGCAGAGCATCATTGTCGATCAACATTTTGTTGTTTCTGTACCGCAAAACCTGCCGCTTGCCGGGGTTGCACCGCTGCTGTGTGCAGGCGTGACTGTCTGGTCGCCGCTACGCCATTTCAACGTCAAAGCAGGCGATCGTGTGGGTGTGGTGGGTCTGGGTGGATTAGGCCATATGGCCGTGAAGCTTGCCAGTGCGATGGGGGCGGAAGTGACGCTGTTCACCACCTCCCCCGGGAAGGGCGACGATGCCCGTCGTCTGGGGGCAAAACAGGTCGTGGTATCGCGAGATGCCGCGCAAATGGCTGCCTGCCAGACCTCGCTGGATTTTATCATCGACTGCGTAGCGGCCCCGCACGATCTGGACCCTTATCTGGCAACGCTGAAAACCAATGGCCGCCTGGTGTTGGTCGGCATTCCGGACCAGCCACACAACTCGCCGAATATTACCCCCATGGTGTTCCGACGTTTAAGCATCAGCGGGTCGTCGATTGGCAGCATTCAGGAAACCCAGGAGATGTTGAACTTCTGCGGCGAACACAATATTACCGCCGAGGTTGAAACGATCGGCGGCGAGGATATCGAGGCTGCCTTTGCCCGCATGCTGAAAGGGGACGTTAAGTATCGCTTTGTGATTGATATGCAGGCGACACGCTGGTAGCAGAGCCCCCCTGCCCGCGTCGTTCACTCCGGGCACTGACTCTCCAGCCATTGACCGACGACGGGCCATAATTTCTCCGCACATCGGGTACGGAAAAAGCCCATATGGCCAATGGCCGGAATACCAAAATCGGCGCGCCGTATCTCGCGGCGTTCGATTTTGGCGTTTTGCACTGGCGCCATCAGCCGCGTAATGGCTTCAGGGTTAGCCCAGGGGTCATCATCAAACCCCATCACCAGCACGGGTAACGTTATCTCGCTTGCCCGCTGGCGTGCATCCCAGTCTGGATCGTCGTAGAAATAGCCCGACATTGCGCTCCAGCGCCCCCACTGAAGCATCACTGGCGCCGGTAAATCCTCGCCCAGCCCCAGACGTCTGGCAGGCATGTACCCGAAGAGTCGGCAAAGAACCGGGGCCAGAACGCGCAATAAGCACCAGACTCGCACCTTTTCTGTCGTCTGTTTTATGGTGCTTGTCACCCCGGCATGTGAGGCCACTATCACCGCGGCGCTGCAGAGCGTGCGTAGCTGGCGAAAGCAGAACGGCGTGCCCACCCACACTGTGCCCTACCGCCAGCAGGCTAAGACCGGGGCAGCGCGCTTTAGCCCAGGCGGTAATGCATCCGACGTCCTGCTCGATCCAGTCTGACATTGAGACGCTGTAGCTCCGGACTTTCCCGGACTTTGAAAGGCCCGTGCCACGGTAATCGTACGTGAGGACACTGAATCCCCTGTTAAAAAGGTACTCTGCAAATCCCTTATAAAACGCCTGTACAACCGCCGTTGCGGGGTGAAGGATAACTATCGCTTTGGCATCGCTTCTTTCCCATATCGTGGCCGCCAGAAATCCGCCTTCATTTACGGGTATTATTATTGAATTCATGCGTTGAGCCTTATCTATGTGGTCATACCAGTGGCAACTAAATTCAATCTAGACCTTACTTTCCAATCTGGCGATTTTTTTCTGCTAAGGTGGTGGCTTGTTCACTTTTAAGAAGGCCTGCCGCATGAGTAATGTAATAAGAAAGAATTATCCTGAATTAGGGGAAGTAAAGGCGCCTTATGTCCATTCAGTAAAGCATGGCAATACGCTTTATATTTCCGGCCTTACTGCCTTTGGCACAGCGGCTCAACATGAAGGTATTACCGAGCAGGCTGAAGAAATATTCAGCCAAATCAGGAAAATTACCAGCGCAGAAGGCACTGATTTTTCCGCCCTGATTAAAGTGACTATATTCATCACCTCTTTTGCGGAGATCGACGCGCTACGTAAAGTGTTATACCGAAATTACGGCGATCACCTGCCTGCCAGTTCGCTTGTGGAAGTCAGCCGCCTCTTCTCACCTGACCTCTCAATTGAAATTGAGGCAGTATTCGGCCTGTAATTTATTGCTCATAGTCGGTCGATTCTGGCGGGCAACTTCGCCCGCCGATGTGTATCCGGAAGGATACGGTTCCCTGGTCTTTCACCCGGCATACACTTCAACACGCGTGCCTAATCTCCGGGCCAGCCCGTTAGCGCCGTCGCGCATCACCTGATGGTGGTTCCAGCGAAAAACGGGCCCAGCCAGCGGCGCAAGAAGGTTCATCCAGCGGGTGTTGGTGCGAATATCCCAGTCATAGCGGACAATCGTCTCTTGCCCGTGATCGGACAACGACCACACGCCGCGCCCGACTACCTCTCCGCTGGCTTCTCCTTCCAGAAGGGACAGCGGCTGAATAGTTAAGACGTGAATATCAAAGGTGATGTGATACGGGAGCGCGCCCTTCCAGGTATAGCGATGCAGAGCACCAATCCCCCGCACATCGCCTTTCTTTAACTCGACGATCTGCACCAGGCTTTCCCACCACTCGGGCCACAAATCCGGATGACACAAAATATCCCACACCTCCTGGACAGAAGCCTCAACCCGCCAGATGGTGGAAAACTGATAGTCAGCCATAGCGCACGTCTCCCGTCAGGGTGCGAAGAAATCAGGAGGGAAACGCACGTTGATCGCCATGGCCTCCATCAGGACGGTTTCCAGTAATTTGCCCGCCAGTCCATAGCTGACCACTTTGATGGGCAATCCGGATTGCTTATCGAACCAAATCTCATAGTGATGAACCGAATCGACGGTCTTTCCTTCGGGGCCGACCACCGACAAATGCAGCGTCGGTTTCCCGGCGACAATCGCCTCCCCGAGGGTGGTGGTGGTGCCCCCCTGTTGCAGATGCCGAATGTTATTCAGCAACACGCCAAGGTCGGATTGATCCACCCGATGACCATTTTCATCCGTTATCAGTGAATCCGTGGGTGACAGGTTCAGAACCGGGAACGTCCCTACGCCAAAGGGCCAGAGCTTCACCTTGCCATTGCCCGGATTATAGATGAGCGCCGCTCCGGCATGTGGAGTGGAAAAATCCATCCGCACATGACCCGGTTTACGGTAGCTATAGCGGATGACTTTGGTTTCATCCTGCGAGGAGACGGAGCGCACCATCACCTGGTAAGACTGGAGCTGGGCAAAACGTTGCAGGGCGCGGGCAACGGGATCGGAGGTTGTGCCGCTTTGCAAAAAGGCTGCGGCCACCACAAGCTTGTCCGCGGCGTGCGCAGGCTCATGAAAGCTGAAGAGCAGCAATGTTGTCAGCATTACTGCCACAGAGAGGAAGCCGTTGATGATGGTCTCCTGCAATAACATGATCGGGAATAAGATCAGTATGTCGGATAACCGTTAAATGTGCCGGGCAGGTCGTTAAACGCGGTTCCCTGCCATCTCCCGCGCATCCTCTCCGGCTGGCAAACGGATCGGCGTATCCGGATCGGTTGCCATTTGCCAGACGGCCTGAGCTACATCCTCGGGGCGGGTCACCTTCGCACGCTCATCCTGCATGCCGTGAAAGATTTGCTGGCTGAACACGGCATACTCCGCAGGGATCTCCCCCATGATGCGTTGCGCATTTTCTCCGAAACGGGTCGCTGGCGAGCGTCCGGGCAGGACCAGGCCCACGCGGATATTAAACGGTGCAAGCTCAAGCGCCAGCGATTCGGTGAACGCATTGACCGCCGCCTTACTGGCGGTATAAACCGCCAGCAGCGGCAAAGGTTTCAGGGTGACAGCAGAAGTGACATTTACGATCGCGCCTGCCCGGCGTTGTCTGAACTGCGGGAGCACGGCCTGGGTCATGGCGATGGTGCCAAGCGTGTTGGTGGCAAAAATCTCCCTCACCGCCTCCGGGGAGACCCCTTCAAGCGCGTTTAACATGCCGATACCGGCATTGTTTACCAGAACATCGATATCGCCAGCGTCTGAGATGGCCCGATCGATGCTTTGCTGAGAGGTGACGTCGAGCGCCAGGAGGCGCAAACGATCGCTTTGCGGGAGGAGCCCCTCCTGCGGTGTGCGCATTGTCGCAATCACTTTCCAGCCTTGTTCAAGAAAGTAACGCGCGGTTTCCAGACCAAAACCGGATGAACAGCCAGTAATCATAACCGTTTTCATATTAACTCCTGCGTGGGGTTGACCTGAGCAAATAATAGACAACCCTGGTCGGACGGACTATATTCAAAAATCCGTTATTCTTTAGCAGGAGTCCGGAAATGAGCGACCCGTTAGCCGAAGCGATCGCCATGTTGAAGCTTAAAGCCGTACTGACAAAAACGGTGACCGGTGCGGGCAGCTGGCGGGTTCGCCGTGCAGACGAAGGGCTGTCGTTCTACTGCGCGGTGCTTGAAGGGGCGTGTCGCCTTGAGCTTGAAGGACATGCTCCCCTCACGCTTCATGCCGGTGATTTCATTTTGATCCCCGCTGCGTATCACTTTGCATTGACGAGCCTTACTCCCCCTGCGTCGCCAGGCGAAAACACCACTCCCGTCGAAATCGCAGACAGGCATTTCAGGCTTGGCGATACGCACGCTGCCCCTGAAATGCTGGCGCTGGTCGGCCACTGTATGTCTGAATCCCCCGATGCGGGGCTGCTGGTTTCCCTGTTGCCAGAGTTTGTTTTTGTGCGTGATGAAAAGCGTCTTTCGCTGCTGGTGGGGTTGTTGAAAGATGAAGCGCAGGCGCAGCGATCCGGAAAAGCGTTCATCCTGGCGCGCATTATTGAGCTGATGTTTATTGAGGCTATCCGGTCTGCCACCACCCTTGCCACGCCCGGACTGGTGCGCGCTCTGGCCGATCCGCGGATTGGCCAGGCGATACGGTTGATACATCAGGATCCTGCCAGGCGGTGGACGGTGAAAGCGCTGGCCAGCAGCTGCGCGTTATCACGCTCAACGCTGTTTGAGCGCTTTACGGAGATGACGGGTATCACCCCGATGGGCTACCTCCTCTCCTGGCGCATGACGCTCGCCATGCAGCAGTTGTGTCATACCGGCGTGACGGTCGCAGAGGTCGCAGAGCGCATTGGTTACGGCTCGGCCAGTGCCTTCAGCGTGGCCTTTACTCGCTATGTCGGTGTCCCACCGGGAAAGTATGCCCAGCATCGCGCGGAAGTAACTGCTTCAGGGCCAGCCCTGCCAGCCGCACGGTTTCCTGAAGACGTTCCAGACTATCCCCCGCCCGTGCTTTCGCAGACAGACCCGACATCAGCGTGCTGATAAAGTCCGTCAGCCGAACGGCGTCCTGCGGGTGCTGTTCGGCGATATAAGCCCGAATGCTATTTTCAGCAGCAGTATGCAGATCGCACGCCGCCTCGCGCGCCTCGGGATCGTTGCAATGGGTACCTTCCAGCACCAGGCACCCGGCGGCGGTTGGATCGGCAACGTAGCGTCTTGCCGCCTCGTTCAGAACGTCTATCAAACAGTCAGCCACCGGACGATCGCGACGCAGCAGCGCCGTAAAGGGGATCGCGCCGGTATGGTTATAACGCTCAAGGACGCGGGTATAGAGCCCGAATTTACTGCCAAAGGCCGCATAGAAACTGGGCGGATTAATGCCGAACGCTTTTGTCAGGTCCGCAATACTGACCGCGTCATACCCGCGGGAATGAAAGAGATACTGCGCGGTTTCAATGGCCTGCTCGGGATCAAACCGGCGAGGCCGCCCTGGGGTACGGCTATTTTTTGTAGTGACCACTACATTACTCCTTGACGGCACGCGTTGCCGACGAATATTGTAATCCTCACTACAATATCATGAGGAACAGATTATGGCTGCATTACAAAAGAGATCGGTACTGGTTTTAGGCGGGAGTCGTGGGATTGGCGCGGCTATCGTACGACGCTTTGTTTCCGATGGCGCGTCGGTTGTCTTCAGTTACGCCGGCTCGCCAGACGCCGCCGCGCAACTCGCCACTGAAACCGGAAGCGTGGCGGTACAGACCGACAGCGCCGACCGGGAGGCGGTAATAAAGCTGGTGCGTGACAGCGGGCCGCTGGATGTGCTGATCGTTAACGCGGGCATCGCTCTGTTCGGTGATGCGCTGGAGCAGGATAGCGATGCCGTCGATCGTCTGTTCCGCATCAACATCCACGCGCCTTACCATGCTGCGGTCGAGGCGGCCCGGCAGATGCCGGAAGGCGGACGAATTATTGTCATCGGTTCCGTGAATGGCGATCGTATGCCCGTCCCGGGGATGGCCTCTTATGCCGTCAGCAAATCCGCACTGCAGGGGCTGGCGCGTGGTCTGGCGCGGGACCTGGGCCCCCGCGGCATTACGGTCAACGTCGTGCAGCCCGGCCCCATCGACACCGATGCGAATCCAGAGAGCGGCCCGATGAAGGAGCTGATGCACAGCTTTATGGCCATCAAACGGCACGGGCGTCCTGAAGAGGTAGCGGGCATGGTCGCCTGGCTGGCAGGCCCGGAGGCGTCGTTTGTCACAGGGGCGATGCACACCATCGACGGGGCGTTTGGGGCGTAGTCGTCCGGAATCACACAGAAGGAGGATCAGCAAGAAGCTTGACGAAGCGCTTCCTGACCTCCTTATAGCCGTTATTTTCATAAAAATGGTGCGCCCTGACTCTTCTTTCACTGCTTGAAAGCTCAATCTGCGTGCAGCCTTTATCCAGGGCGAGCTGCTCAGCGGCGATAAGGAGTTTCTGGCCTATGCCTGTTCCTCTCGCAGACTCATTGATCACCAGGGCGGAGATCAATGCCCACAGACCACTCTCATGCACAGGGGTGATAAAGTTCACCACTATCACGCCACATACGCCCTGCTCTGCTTCCGCCACTAACAGGTTGAAGCTGTTATTTGCTTCGGTAATGTGTCGCGTCAGATTCTCAGGGTATGTCTGGTAACCCAACTGGAGAAAAAGCGTTTGCAAAGAGGGAATATCTTTTAACGCTGCCGCCCTTATTAAGGCCATTGTCATTAACTCCTTACGTTAAGTTCAACGCAAATTTATACCAGTTGCTGACGTTATTACTCCCATACTTTATGCAAAGCGTCCGCATTAACATTAACCACCGTGCCTATTGCCGGGCGGCGCGTGGCTTGCCCGGCCCGGGATTGACTCTCACCCAGGAAGTTCGGCATCTTTGATATCGGCTATGGGCCCCAGAATGGCGCTATCAAATTCACGTACCGCTTCACCGGCAGCCACGCGTTCAGGCCAGTCATGGTTCGCAAGCGCGCCACGGCCAAGTGAAATGAGATCGGCTCCCATATCCATAACCTGCTGCGCCCGGGAGGCATCATGCAGACTCCCGTTAGCCATAATGGTTAACTGCGGAGCATATTTCCGTGCCAGCTCAACCAGTGAGCGTGGGTTCTCAGGGAATGCTGGCTGCCATGCTTCAAACTCAGTCAGATGCAGATAATCAATCCCGGACTCAGCGAGCAACGTAAATACGACCCGCGCATCGTCTTCACCCTTCGCCCATTTATGGAAGAAGTCATTCACTTTTCCCTGCGAGATGCGAATCCCCACCGGGATCGCCTGACCTACACGCTTTCTGACAGCCTTGATAACCTCAAGACTCAGGCGCAGACGTCCTGCTATGTCTCCGCCCCAGTAGTCAGTACGCTGATTCGTGTAATCCGTGAAAAATTGATCAAGCAGGTAACCATTTGCGCCATGGATCTCCACGCCATCAAAGCCCGCGTCGAAAACAGCATAGGATGCGGCATCGGCAAAGCTATCAATAATGCTCTGAATCTCTTCTTCGTTGAGTTCTCGTGGAACGGGATAGTCACCTTCCCCACGATAAAAGGTCATTTGCTTGCCAACAGGGCGAACGGCACTGGGACCAACGGTCCCGTCCAGAAAATGGTTCCCCTGAGAAAGCGCGCCAGAATGCTGGATTTGAGCAAAAATCCGGCCATTCTGTTGATGAACTGCGTCAGTAATATGACGCCAACCCGCAACCTGTTCCGGGCTGGTCAATCCCGCCTGAAAGGCATACGTCTGGGACCAGGCTTTATCAATATAAATCCCTTCCGATATCACCAGGCCGAAAGCGCCCCGGGCAAAATCTTCGTAATAGGCCTTCATGCGCTCACTGGCTATGCCCTCCTCTGACGCTGTTACGCGGGTCATTGGGGCGACCGCGAGGCGGTTTTTTAAGGCGACGTTCCCGATATGACCGGGCGTGAATAAGGACAATGTCTTCATAGGTTTTCCTGAACAGGTTTAAATCATAAAGACAATATAATGATTGTATGCAAGGCCATAAACAGACCAAAATGATAAGGTTGTATAACGATTTTAGTTATAATGTGGTTTTTTATTTTGTGTTTCCGCTACCGGAGCCGTCATGAATTTACAGGATGTGTCCCTCTTTCTGGTTATCACCGAAACGCGCAGCCTGACACAGGCGGCGAAACGGCAGGGTATTTCAGCGATGGCCGTTTCAAGACGACTCGCCTCGCTTGAGCAGGCGCTCGGAACGCGTCTTTTACAAAGAACCACCCGATCGGTGTCATTAACTCAGGAGGGTATGGAGTTTATCCCTTATGCCCGGGCGCTCATTGATGCGGAGACCGGCGCCAGAGCATTATTCTCGCCATCAACGCAAGGCGCTTCAGGGTTACTGCGGATAACAGCCCCCTCGGGATTCGGGCGGCGTAATATTTTGCCGCTGGTCCCTGAACTTCTCTCAGAGAACCCGAAGCTCAGCATCGACCTGCAGTTAAGCGAAGACGTGGTTGATATCGTTGGCAGAGGTATCGACGTTGCTATCCGTATTGCACCGCTGAAGGACTCGACCCTTATCGCGCGCAAAATCACCGGTAATCCACGGATCATTTGTGCTTCACCCGCCTATCTGACCGCGAAGGGTAAGCCTGTGACGGTTGAGGATTTAACGCAGCATAACTGTCTGCGACTCAGTAGCGTACCGCAATGGATCCTCGAGCGTGATGGCGACATTCTGCGCGTCGGCGTTGAGGGTCGTTTCAGATCAGATAATGTGGAAGGTGTCAGAGAGATGTGTGTTCTGGGGTTGGGTATTGCGCAATTAACGCGCTGGGATGTCATGAAAGAGATTCAGGAAGGCACGCTGGTTGAAATTGAATTATCTGATGCCCGCCCTCAGGATTTATCCGTGTGGGCCGTTTTACCGACAACACGTTACCTTCCCCTCCGGGTAAGTACTTTTATTGATAAATTAAAATTCTCTCTGAGGTGATCCGCCTCCGGGACCGCCGTGATACTCGTCCCGGCCGGTTTAAATCAGAGCGTCATCATCATTTCATGCCACGCCATCCCGCCGTGATCGGACGCCGACGGCTTGATATAGCGGTAGCCAAAATGGGCATACAGATCGACGTGGCGATCTTTGCACATCAGGTGAATCGTCTTTTTGTTCATCGCCTTCAGGCGTGACACGAACTCACGCATCAGCAGCGACGAGTAGCCTTTCCCCTGGAAATCCGGGTGAACCACCACGGACATGATCACTGCGTTTGGCGCATCCGGATCGTGGCCCACCAGCTCTTTAAACGCCTCGTCGGACATCACCACTTCCCATGCACAGCCCGCATTAATAAATCCGATGACATTGCCCTCCAGTTCCATACAGAGGAAGCCTTCCGGATAGCGGTGAATGCGGGTGGCTATTTTTTCGCGCGTTGCCGCTTCATCCCCTTCATAGGAAGTCATTTCAATTTCATAGCAACGATCGACGTCAGCTGGGGTTGCCTGTCGGAATACGGGAGTGGTCATGTTTTTGCCTTTTCATTATGTTGTGGGCGACAGGTTACCTTGTTCCCGGCATGTTTGCGCTGCATGTTATGCAATAATAAAGAGAGTATCGCAGCGAAGATTTCCGGGGCGTTAGGCAGCCTCTCTTCCTGCCTGCACGAGCCTGGGCACTTCGAGGCGGGAAAAAGCCGGGAGACATTCACCTTTGCCGCAACGGACTACACCGCCGCGGTGATCCTGCCCGCGCTGGTGGCGCGCGTAAACCGGCTGGCACCGGGCATCACCATTAAGATTGTCTATTCGCAGGATTTTAATGCCGACGACGATCTGCTGTCGGGTAAGGTCGACTTCGCCCTGGGGTTCGAAGAGGAGCAAAAACTCCCCCGGCGCGGCATCGAATCCATGACCTGTTTTACCGATGATTATGTGGTTGCCGTGCGCCATGGTCACCCGGCTATCCAGGATTCACTGACTCAGGAGCATTATCTGAGTGCCGGGCATGTGGTGGTGCGGCCATGGATGGAAACTCGCGGGATGATCGATCGTTATCTGGAAAGTCAGCAGGTCCGCCGTCGGATCGTTGTTGAACTGCCCAGTCTAATGATCGCCCCGCTTATTGTCTCCCGCTCCGATCTGGTGGTTTTTGCTCCCCCCTTCCCGACACCGCAGTACACCCTGAAGGCGTATTACAGCCCTGCGCCAGGGAACTCACCCGGGCATCTGTGGATGAGGGCGCAAATTTTAGCGATATGCGATGGGCAAGAGCCGTTGCATGCAGGCTAATCCGCCGATTTGACGATATAGGTCACCACGCCAAAAATATCGAGCGAATCTTCGCTGCTCACGACAATCGGTGAATAGGCGCTGTTCATCGGGTTAAGCTGCACCCGGGGTCTGAGCTGGAGGCGCTTTACCGTAAATTCCCCCTCCACCGCGGCGATCACAATATCTCCGTGCTGCGCCGTTCTGGCGCTGTCGACAATCAGCAGATCGCCATCGCCAATGCCGGCATCAATCATTGAATCCCCGGCGGCTTTTACGAAATAGGTTGAGCTGGGGTGCTGGATCAGCAATTTGTTCAGGTCGATACGCTGTTCCACGTAGTCCTGCGCCGGACTGGGGAAGCCGCACTGCACGACATCGCTGAAAAGGGGTAGCGCGATCACCTCGCGCAATGCTGCAAGTTGGTAAAACACCATGATTCGTTCCTCGAATACTGTTTTTATATACAGTAGTCGTAGCGAAGAGCGCAGGCAAGTCATGGGGGAGCGGCAGCTGTTTATTGCTTAACCGCTTCGCTTATAAGTGATTAATGTGTTTGGGAATATTGATTTTGTAAAAATTTCAGGGCGTTGCATGGATGTATTCCCTCACCTGCATGAACGGGACGGCTCCATGCACCTTAGTTTTTTGCTTCTACTGCGCTGTTACACACCCACCAGGCTTTCAAGAGGAATGCCAAGTTGAGCATGCAAACGGCGGATCATCGGTAAAGTGAGAGTCCGCGTTCCGTTCAAAATTTCGTAAACACGATTCGACTTACCGATGGCTGGCTCGAGATCCTTAGCACTCAGACCTTGCTGTTCCATGCGGAACTTAATGGCCTCAACCGGGGAAGGTGGCTCAATCGGATAGTGCTTTTTCTCATAATCTTCGATTAAAAGGCACATCACTTCAAAATAGTCACCTTCTGGTGTATCCAGTGCAGGCTCATTTTCGAACATCGGTTCGACCGCTCGCAGGGCCGCTTCATAGTCTTGTTCAGTTCGGATAGGTTTAATGTTCATCGTTTACTCCAGGTCAATCGTATCCGCGTCTACTGCATCATATTCCTTATGCGTTCCGATAAACTTAACGAAGATCCATCCACGCTGATAGGCAATTGCAACTATTAACCGGTAACTGTTTCCCTTGATATTGAAGACCACTCGCCTGTCTTTAAGAATACTGGCACTGCGGTACTGTACTTTAATTTCTGCTGGGGTTTTCCAGTCAGCTTTTGTAGCCTCATCCACCCAAGCCCTTGGCGGTTGTTCAGCATCGGGGTTCTCCGCCCAGAAATCCCTTAATATTTTCACCGAGATGATCTTCATGCACAAATGATAGTCCCAATATGGGACTTCAGCAATCCTTTAGTCCCATATTGGGATATGAGTAATAAATCATAGCCTTTGACAAATGGCTAATCGACAAGTTACGCCAGGAACGAGAGGAACCACAAAATGACAGCGTCCTTTGCAGGCGCAACAAAAAGATACTGCGGGAAGATCGAGGCGACAAGCCAGGAAAAACATTACCGGAAGGTGTCTCGCAAAACAGCGAGATCGCATGTTCCCGGCCCGTATAGTCCTCAGGGAGAGGGAGCAGCTCTACCTTCAGCGGCCATATTTCCGCGAGGCAACCACACACAAAATCACACCCAGGGTGATAAACATCATCAGCGGGCTAACCCTCTCATGCAGCAGCGTGGCGGACAGCGCCAGCCCGAGAAACGGCTGCAGCAGCTGCAGCTGCCCGACGGCGACGATCCCGCCCTGGGCCAGCCCTTTGTACCAGAAGATAAACCCGATCAGCATGCTGAACAGCGACACATAACCCAGCGCGGCCCAGGCTGGAATACCGATGTCGCTGAAGGATACAGGCATCATCAGCAGGGAGGCCACCACCATAAACGGCAGCGCCAGGATCAGCGCCCAGCTGATTACCTGCCAGCCGCCACACTCGCGGGTGAGCGCGGCCCCTTCGGCATAGCCCAGGCCGCAGACGATCACCGCCGCGAGCATCAGCAGATCGCCCGTCAGGGAGAGCGATGCGCCTTGCGAAAGGGCAAATCCCATCACCAGCAGGCTGCCCAGCACCGAGAAGATCCAGAAGGCCCGGGCAGGACGCTCCTTACCGCGCAGCACCGCGAAAATGGCGGTCATCAGCGGCAGCAGCCCGAGAAACACAATCGAGTGGGCGGCGGTGACATGCCGCAACGCCAGGGCGGTCAGCAGCGGAAAACCGACCACCACGCCCAGGGAGACCATCATCAGCGGCACAATCCGCGCGGCTGGCGGGCGTTTTTCCCGCCAGCCGAGGACCAGGATCAGGGCCACCATCCCGGCAAGGGAGGCCCGGGCAAAGGTCAGGAAAAAGGGATCGAAATCCTGCACCGCAACCCGCGTGGCGGGCAAGGAACCGCTGAAAATGACAACGCCCAGCAGGCCGTTGAGCCAGCCTGAAAGCGCGTTTTTATCTACCGCAATATTCATTACCCTTATCTTCCCAATCTTGAGCCTCTGTGGAGCCGATGGTAGTCTCGCCAATTCAATACAATCAAATTATTGTCATGGATACATTTGATGAAAGCGCGCTACAAAGAGATTGTGGATCGCTACGCCGGGATGATTCGCTCGGCGCAGATCCCGGCAGGTACCCGCCTGCCCACCCACCGCACGCTCGCCACCCGGGAACATATCTCCCTCGCCACCGCGACGCGGGTCTACGCCGAGCTGGAGAAGATGGGGCTGGTGAGCGGGGAAACCGGGCGCGGCACCTTCGTCAGGGAGATCCTGTTGCCGTCGGGTCAGGGGATCGATCAGCATGCGGTTGCCAGCGATGTGCTGGATCTGAACTTCAACTATCCCGCCCTGCCGGGCCAGGGTGAGCTGCTGCGGGAGGCGCTCCGGCAGGTCGCCGCCGGGGGCGATATTGAAGCGCATCTGCGCTATCAGCCCCATGCTGGCAGACAGACCGAGCGGGAGATCGTCGCCGCGCACCTCGCGGGGCCACATTTTCAACCCTCGGGGGATAACGTGCTGATCGTGAACGGGGCTCAGCATGGCCTGACCGTCACCGTGATGGGGCTGCTCCGGCCCGGCGACGTGGTGGCGGTAGACGCCCTCACCTACCCGGGCTTTAAGGCCCTGGCGGCGCTCTATCATCTGGAACTGCTCGCCATTCCCTGCACGGAAACCGGCCCGGACCTGACGGCGCTACGCCAGCTTTGTCAGCGGCGTCACGTGCGGGCGGTTTACACCATGCCCACCCTGCACAACCCGCTGGGCTGGGTGCTGAGCCGGGAGCAGCGCAGGACGCTGGCAGAGATTGCCCGGCAGCACGATCTGCTGATCGTCGAAGACACCGCCTACGGCTGGCTGATCCGCCGCCCGCCGCCCCCTGTCGCCAGCTTCGCCCCCGAACGGACGGTCTACGTCACCGGCTTTTCCAAAAATGTGGCGACCGGTCTGCGGGTCGGGGCGGTGGTCTGTCCGCCGGATCTGCGCCCGGCGCTGGAGAGAGCCATTCGGGCCACCACCTGGAATACCCCCTCGATCATGACCGCCATGGTCTGCCACTGGATCCAGGACGGCACCGTGGCCCGGTTTGAAACCCTGAAACGACGCGACGCCCGGCAGCGGCAAGCCGTCCTCAAAGCGGTGCTGGGGGATCTGCCCTGCATCACCCATCCCGAATCGTACTTTGCGTGGCTGCCCCTCGCGGACGAGGCCCGAGCCGATCGGGTAGTGAAGGCGCTGATGGACAACAACATCTCCGTCTCGACCGCCGAGCCCTTCTCCACCTCCGGCACGGTGCCGCAGGCGATCCGCATCGCCCTGGGATCGGTAACGGTGGATAATTTACGCCTGGCGTTAATGCAGGTCCGCGAGGCGGTTGAACTGGAGCAGAGCCGTTAAGCAGGGTCTGGCTTATTAAGAGTTGTCTTAATTATGTACATAATGCTTATTTTTCCGGATCTGCATCACAGTAAAAATTAAGGCTGAAATTATTCGGCCCGCATGTAACTTTTGCTAACTTATTTATTAGCGTAGATATATTCTCCCCCGCCGTCGAAAACGCCTAAAATATATGCAGACCGCGAATAAAATCGCGCCGAATGGCTTATTGAACTTTTTGCCGTTCTGTCTACATTTATTTGTGCACACATTTGAAGAGGTTAATTTCCTCTCAGTAAATATTCTCAACGAAACACTGGAGACATGTTATGACTAAACATCGAGGCGGTTCCGGCAATTTCGCAGAAGACCGGGAGCGTGCATCCCAGGCCGGCCGCAAAGGTGGACAGAGCAGCGGCGGGAATTTTAAAAATGACCCGCAGCGCGCATCCGAAGCGGGAAAAAAAGGCGGACAAAATAGCCGGGGCGGTGGTCGTAAACCAGCGGCGTAAGTTTCACAATATATTCTCGGTCTGACCTCTTTTGTCAGACAATATAGTTGAGGCGAACAGAGCGGTATAAATACCGCGCCATTAACAGGCAGTTCGATGAATTATGCGGAGGTTATATGCTGCATTTAAGAAGAAGAGTTCGTAACGCACGTAATAATCATCGCACCAGTGATGATGTCGGCTGGATAATTCCGGGAGACGCTGAGCGTACCCGTTCACCGGACAGTGGCCCGGCGCTCCAGCTCAGAAGAGAAGATGACGCCAGCAGTGAGGTGAAGCTCAGCCAGCGTCAGTCGTATCTGGTCAACGCCATGGCGCGCCGCGACCTGAAGTAAGTATCTGTTAAGTGATGCAAAAATTGTTGTGCTTTGTTGTTCGCCCGGCCTTCCCCGCCGGGCTTTTTTATGTCCGCAGCGGCAGCCCGGCGCGCTCTCTGGCACGCAGTACCGTCAGGAAGCTGAGCAGCGCCACCCCCATCACATACAGCGCGGGCGACAGCGGATTGTCGGTCGCGACCAGCAAATAGGCCAGCAACCACGGGGTCACGCCGCCAAAGAAGGCCACCGCAAAGTTATAGGCCATGGCGATGCTGCCATAGCGGATCCGGGTGGGGAACAGCTCCGCCATCGCCGCATTACAGGCACCATCAAAGATGGCGATGCACACGCCCAACAGCCCCAGCCCCAGCGAGGCAGAGAGGGTATCTCCGCTCGCCATCATCCTCATCGCTGGCCAGGCGAAGAGGATCAACCCGAGGCACCCCGCCAGCATCAGCGGCTTACGGCCAACCCTGTCCGACAGGTAGCCCATAAAAGGCACCAGCACAGCAATAACCAACAGCCCAAGGGTGGTGATGGTGTACGCATCCAGCGCCGGGTAGTGCAGCGTCGTCGTCAGATAAGCAGGAATAAAGGTTTGCAGCATCCAGTGCATCACCGCCTTGATGGCGACAAATCCGATGCAGAAGATAAGCGCCCGCCTCGCGGTGGTGAGTGTCGTGCGCAGGGGTGTTGCTTCCGTTTGACGGTTTTTTAAGAGCGCCAGAAATTCAGGAGAGTCCTCAAGATTTTTTCGCAGATACAGGCCAATCCAGCCCAGCGGCCCGGCTAACAAAAATGGAATGCGCCAGCCCCAGTCGTTCATTGCCGCCTCCCCCAGTACGGCAGTCAGCAGCAGCACCAGGCCCGACGCGGCCACAAAGGCCATAAAGCCGAAGGTGTCTGTCCAGGAGGTGAAGTAACCCCGGCGGTCAGCGGGGGCATATTCGGCCAGAAAAGTGGTCGCGCCGGCGTTTTCGCCCCCGGCTGCAAACCCCTGGAACAGACGCACCAGCACCAGCAGCACCGTGGCGAACATCCCGGCCTGCGACCAGGGGGGTAATAAACCGATCGTAAAGGTGGCGCCGGAGGTCAACAGAATAACGGTGACCAGCACGTTGCGCCGTCCGATCCTGTCCCCGAGGGAGCCAAACCACAGCCCGCCCAGCGGGCGCATCACAAACCCGGCACCAAACACCGCAAACGATGAGAGCAGCGCCGTCGCCGGGTCGTTGGTATGAAAGAACTGCATGCCGATGATGGTTGCCAGCGTACCGTAGAGCCCGAAATCGAACCATTCAACAAAATGGCCGATCCCGGTGGCGAACAGCACCTTGCGCAGTTGACGGGCCACGGGCTGCCCTTAACGCTTTTTCGGCATCATGCGCAGCAGGGTGTTGTCTTTCCAGAAGTAGTGATGAAGCAGCGCGGCAAAAGCGTGAATGCCAATGATGTAGTATCCCAGGTTCGCCAGGGTGACATGCCAGGCTTTCAGCGTGTCCACCAGGTCGAAATTGCCTTCGGCGGCGTGCGGCATCCCCAGGCCAAAGGCAAACCAGGTGTTGCCCCGGTTATACATCATCACCAGGCCAATCAGCGGCAGGGCAATAAACAGCAGGTAGATAGCAAGGTGGCCCAGATGGGATAAGCCTATGTACATCGGTTTTGGCTTCGGCACGATCGGCGGCGCAGGATACTTAAGACGTACCAGCAGGCGTGCCACCATCAGCACCAGAATTGAGATACCGCAGGAGACGTGGATCATGTTGATCAGCGGACGGTCGCTTCGCGGGAAAAAGCCACGAAACTCCATGGCACAGTAGGCCACAATCACCAGCAGAAAAACCAGCCAGTGAATTGCAATCTGCAGGCCGGTGTATTTATTGCGCATAGTCTTTCCTGAATAGAAGGCTAACAAAAAGGTAAAATAACCAGCTTCAGTTAAAAATTCATTATTTATTGTCCCCGCCTTTTCAAAAACTTCCGTGCAGATGAGCCATCTTCAATTGCCTCGCTGGGCTTCATGGTCTAATCCTGGATGAGTTCAACGTCCCGTCCATCACACAGGAGTAGATCATGAGTAAGATTGGCATTAACGGATTTGGTCGCATTGGCCGACTGGTGCTTCGTCGGTTACTGGAAACCCAGGACAGTAACAGCGTCGTGGCAATTAATGATTTAACGTCACCTAAAGTGCTGGCCTACCTGTTAAAACACGACTCCAACTATGGCCCCTTCCCCTGGAGCGTGGACTTCACGGAAGACTCCCTGATCGTCGACGGGAAATCCATTTCGGTGTACGCCGAAAAAGAGGCGAAACATATCCCGTGGAAAGCCGCCGGGGTGGATCTGGTGGTGGAATGCACCGGGTTCTACACCTCACAGGAGAAGTCGCAGGCGCATATCGACGCGGGGGCGAAAAAAGTGCTGATCTCCGCCCCGGCCGGTGAGATGAAAACCATCGTCTTTAACGTCAATGACGACACCATTGAGGCCAGCGACACCATTATCTCGGTTGCCTCCTGCACCACCAACTGCCTGGCACCGCTGGCGAAAGTGCTGCACGATTCGTTTGGCATCAAAGCCGGCACCATGACCACTATCCACGCCTACACCGGCACCCAGGCGCTGGTGGATGGCCCCCGCGGGAAAGATCTGCGCGCCTCACGCGCCGCAGCGGAAAACATCATCCCGCACACTACGGGCGCGGCGAAGGCCATCGGGCTGGTGATCCCCGCGCTGAGCGGCAAGCTGAAGGGCCATGCCCAGCGCGTGCCGGTCAAAACCGGCTCCGTGACCGAGCTGGTGTCGATTCTGGAGAAAAAGGTGAGCGTGGATGAGATCCACCAGGCGCTGAAAAAAGCCACCGAAGGCAACGAGTCCTTTGGCTATACCGAGGAAGAGATTGTCTCGTCAGATGTGATCGGCTCAAACTTTGGTTCGATCTTCGATGCCACCCAGACGGAAGTCACCGACGCGGGCGACGTCCAGTTGGTGAAAACCGTGGCCTGGTACGATAACGAATATGGGTTTGTCACCCAGCTGGTGCGTACCTTAGATAAATTCGCTGCCCTGTAAACACGCCGCGGACAGCCCTGCTGTCCGCAACCTGTGAGTCGGTGCTGGTTTTCATTTTGTTAACCCTGATATAACAAAGGCTTTCCATAGAGGGAGCCTTATCATGGAAGCACTGAGCCGCGACACATTAGAACAACAGATGGCGCAAGCCGTGAGTCGATCGACCACCTTTACCATCTGGCCCGATAATGAAGCCCCTGGCGCATGCACTAGCGACGCCGTTTTTACCCCTGAACCCCGCCATACCGGGACCTCCGACTACGATCGCGCCGTCACCGGCATCCGCGCGCCGGAGATCACCGTGTACGCCCCTGCCCGCCCTAACGGCGTGGGTATTCTGGTGGCGCCCGGCGGCTCCTATCGCCGCGTGGTGCTGGATAAAGAGGGCAGCGCGCTGGCCGCGTTCTTTAATGCCCGCGGTTATACCCTGTTTGTGATGACCTACCGTATGCCGGGGGATGGTCACGAAGAAGGGGCCGACGCGCCGCTGGCGGACGTTCAGCGAGCGATGCGGGTGATCCGCGCCGGGGCTCAGGAGTGGAAGCTGGATCCGACCCGCATTGGAGTACTGGGTTTCTCTGCGGGTGGGCACGTGGCGGCGAGCCTCGGCACCCGGCACGATGAAGCGGTGTATGCCCCAAAGGACGCCGCCGATGCGTTCCCTGCCCGTCCGGCCTTTATGGCGCTGGTCTATCCGGTGATTACCATGCGCGAGGCGCATCATCATTCGGGTTCACGTCATGAGCTGATCGGGGATAACCCGACAGAGGCGCAGATCCACCACTACTCGCTGGAGGAGCGTGCCACCCGCGATGCGCCGCCAACCTTCCTGCTGCACGCCGCCGACGACCCGGCAGTAAACGTTGAGAATAGCCTGGCGATGTTCAGCGCCCTGCGCCGCCTGGGGGTGCCGGTAGAGATGCATATCTTCGAGCGAGGAAAACATGGGTTTGGCATCCGCGATGCCCAGGGATTGCCGGTGGCCGTCTGGCCGGAGTTGATGATGAACTGGATTGAAACAAAGGTGTAGCCTGTAAAGCCGGGTGGCGGCTACGCCTTACCCGGCCTACAGGATCGGTGCCGGTTTGTGGTTTTGTAGGCCGGGTAAGCGCAGCGCCACCCGGCATCTTCAGCTTCAGGACTGCAAATAGACCACCTGGGTCTGCAGGTACTCATGCAAGCCATGCTTGCCATCCGCCCCGCCGATCCCGGATTTACGCCAGCCAGCGTGGAAGCCCTGCATCGCTTCAAAGTTCTCGCGGTTGATGTAGGTTTCGCCGAACTTCAGCCCTTTGATGGCTTTCATCGCCACGTTCAGATCCCGGGTGTAAATCGACGATGTCAGGCCATAGTCGCTGTCATTGGCCATCTTCAGCGCTTCTTCCAGAGTGTCAAACATCACCACTGGCAGCACCGGTCCGAAAGTCTCTTCGTGCATGATGGTCATCTCCTGCCGCACGTCGAGCAGCAGCGTTGGCGGGTAATAATAGCCTTTACCCTCTACCGCTTTACCGCCCAGCACCACTTTCGCCCCCTCCTGCACCGCCAGGGCCACTTTCTGCTCCACGCGCTCCAGCGCCGCCGCGTTGATCAGCGGTCCCATGGCGATGTCGTTGCGCTCGGCCGGGTTGCCAAACTGCACAGCTTTCATCGCCTCGCCCAGACGGTTCACAAAGCGGTCGTAGATACCCTTCTGCACATACACGCGCTCGGCGCAGTTACACACCTGCCCGGTGTTGATCACCCGGGAGTCGACAATCGCTTTGACTGCCAGCTCCAGATCCGCATCGTCCATCACGATAGCCGGGGCTTTACCGCCCAGCTCCAGGCACACTTTGGTGATGTTCTTCGCCGCGGCGGCCATGATCTTCTCGCCTGCGCCCACGCTGCCGGTCATGCTGACCATCGCCACTTTCGGGTTGCCCGCCAGCTCCTGACCCACGGTTTCGCCGCGGCCCAGCACCAGGTTAAAGACCCCTTTCGGCAGGCCAATCTCGTCGACGATTTTGGCAAAGGCGATGGCGTTGTTTGGCGTGAACTCGCTCGGCTTAATGACGATGGTGTTGCCGGTCAGCAGCGCCGGGGCCAGCTTGCGGGCAATCAGGAAGAACGGGAAGTTCCACGGCAGAATGCCGGTGGTCACGCCGAGGGCGCGCTTAAACAGCAGGATGTTTTCACCCGGGCGATCGCTCTGGATAATTTCGCCTTCGTAGCGGCGCGCCCACTCGGCCATGTAGTCGAGATAGTCGGCGGTGAACCCCACTTCCACCTCTGCCAGTTGCTGAATTTTGCCGCCTTCGGCCACGATTAGGGCGCTGATCTCGCTGGCGCGCTCACGAATACCAGCGGAGATTTTACGCAGCCAGCCCGCGCGCTGGATGGCTGGCAGCGCCTCCCAGTCAGCCTGGGCGCGCTCGGCGGCGTCGATGGCCTTGCGGGCATCCTCGGCGCTGCCGTCGGGAATACGGGAAATGACCTCTTCGGTGGCCGGGTTGATCACATCAATCCAGGCATCACCCTGCCAGGCTACAAACTGTCCATCGATATACATAGGATGTTGTACGGGTACTGTCATGACCTGCTCCTGTAATTGCACTGTTTTTAACAAGTAAAATTATTGTTAAAAACTACCGTTCCCGATCCGCAATCCCAGCGTATAACGCTGTTTTTGTGAGACATCTCATAAAAGAAACGGGTCAGCAGGAGAGAAATCATTACATTCCGACAACAAAGCCTGCCCGTTTGCGGGAAAGTCATCGCAAACGGGCAAAGGCCTACAGCAGAGAGCGGCTGCTCAGCGCCTCGGTGAGGATCACGTCATTACGCAGGATCTGCCAGGCGGTCTCCACCTCAGCAGGAATATCGACATGGACGATAAAATCACGACCAAGCGGGCCGTAGCCATTAATGTCATCGCGCAGGCGCGGGAGCTCACCCAGCACCAGGGAGAGATAGCGTTCCACCGGCCACAGCCCCTCGCCGCCGCCGCGGAATACCAGCCCGTCCTCGCTGTTCTGCAGCTGCGGCACGATACCGGGATGGCTGGTCCACGCCGGGGCATCGGGCTTATCGCGCCAGACCCGGGCAAAGGTCGCCATGGTACGGCGCTGCATGGTGGGGTCCTGGACCACAATTCCGCGCTTCACCGTCAGGTGATGATGGGTGATGGTGGCGGCGCTGAACCGGGCATTTTCACCGCAGTTGGTGGACTGATCTTCCACCAGCAGACGCTCCGGTGGAATATGCCAGAACTCCCGGGCGATCTCCGCCAGGATGGTGGCTTCGGCTTTGCCGGTGGTACGCACCCTGTTGTAGCGCGGGTGTCGCGCAATGGCGGCGTATAAAAAGGTGGTTGAATGGCCGATGCCGCCGCTGATCAGCAAGGGGATGGAAAGCTCTGACGCCAGACGACAGGCTGCGTCGATGGAGGGGATCACCGCATTACCGGCCAGCACCACCAGATCCGGCTGTAGCGCGGGTGGATTGAAGGGCAGATTATCCTCAGCGAGCCAGGCCCCGACGGTATTGACCGCGGCCAGCGTTTTATCCGGCAGAGATGGGAAGATTGTGAGACTCATCGTTACCTCCTTCCAGCAAGTAAGTTCAGAGTAACGCATAGGCTACCGGTTAACAGTGGATCCCTCTGAAATATTTTCGCCTACATTTGCGTAACCTCGCATGATCATATTCACTTGAAACAGTCTTTGCGTCAGACGTAGAATCATTAGCCCTCTAACTATTCATTAACACGACAGGTAATACTGCTATGCGTCTGCCCCAACGCGACCCCTATGCTCCTCGCGAGTGGCAGCCTCACGAAAAGCCGATGCTGTTAGGCTCCCCGTCCACGCCGGTGCACAGCACCCCGAAGCGCATCGCCTATGGGGTGGTGGGTTTGCTGGTCTGTCTGACCGGGGCGCTCGGCAATGCGATGGTCGCCGCCAACCTGCAAAATTTGCAGGGCACCTTCTCCGCCTGGTCCACCGAGATCGCCTGGCTACCGGCGGTGTACGTGATGACCAACGTGTCGATCAACCTGCTGCTGGTGAAGTTTCGCCAGCAGTTTGGCCTGCGCGCCTTTACCGAAGGTTTTCTGGTTCTGTATGTGCTGGTGACCTTCTTTCACCTGTTCGTCAACGATCTCAGCTCGGCACTGATGGTGCGCGCCGCCCACGGCATGGTGGCTGCGGCACTGAGTTCGCTGGGCATCTACTATCAGATTCAGGCCTGGCCGGCGAAACATCGCCTGAAGGCGCTGACCATCGGCATCACCGGCTCGTCGCTGGCGATCCCCATTGCGCGGCTGTTCTCTACCGAGCTGCTGCAGCTGGACGAGTGGCGCGGGCTGTATCTCTTCGAGCTCGGCCTGGCGCTGATTTCGCTGGGCTGCGTGATAGCCCTCAAGCTGCCCCCTGGCGACCGGCGTAAAGTGTTCGAGAAGAAAGATTTCATCACCTTTATCCTGCTGGCTCCGGGGATGGCGCTGCTGTGCGCGGTACTGTCGCTCGGGCGCGTAGACTGGTGGTTTGAAGCGCCGTGGATCGGCTGGGCGCTGGCGGGTTCACTGGTGCTGATCGTCTCGGCGATTTTCTTCGAGCATAACCGCAGCAACCCGCTGCTAAACACCCGCTGGCTTTCCAGCGGCAGTATCCTGCGCCTGGGGCTGATCATGCTGCTGATCCGCATCGTGCTGGCGGAGCAGAACACCGGGGTGATCGGCTGGCTGCAGTATGTCGGCCTGCAGAACGAACAGATGACCCATCTGGCGTGGGCGATTTTTGCCGGGATCGCCTGCGGCATCGCCGTCAGCTGCCTGACCATCAAACCGACCAGACTGGCCTGGCCGATTGTCACCTCGCTGGTGCTGATGATTATCGCCTCCCTGCTCGACAGCCAGTCCACCAGCCTCACCCGCCCGGATCAGCTGATGCTGAGCCAGTTCCTGCTCGGGTTCGGCAGTGCCTTCTTCCTCGCCCCGGCGATGCTGGCGGGGATTGGCGGGGTAATTGCCGACCCGCGAAATCTGGTCAGCTTTTCGGTGCTGTTCGGCATGAGTCAGAACCTCGGCGGCCTGTTGGGTTCCGCCATTCTGGGGACCTTTCAGACCTGGCGCGAGATGTACCACTCTGGCCTGCTGGCCGAACAGCTCACCAGCCTCAATCCGCTGGTGACGGAACGGCTGCAAATCTACAGCCAGATGTACCAGAGCCAGATTGGTGACAGCGCCCTGCTGAGCACCCAGTCGGCGCTCCAGCTGCAAACCGCCAGCACGCTGCAGGCAAATATTCTCGCTTACAACGATACTTATCTACTGACGGCAGGCATTGCCACCGTCACGCTGGTCTGGATTTTATGGCGCTTGTTGCGCTTGCGCATCACTGCCCGTCTGGCGCTGAAAAAGGCCACCGGCAGTCAGTAATGGATAAAAATTAATGATGTTTCTGGAGAAGTTATGAGTCAGCAGGATGCCGCTAAAGAGCAGGCCAATACCCGTAATAATCTGCGCGTGGTGTCAGTGTTCGCCGCCGCCGCGATCGGCATCGTTGGCGTGCTGGTGATCCTCTACGCCTGGCAGCTACCGCCCTTTACCCGCCAGGTTCAGTTTACCGATAACGCCTACGTGCGCGGACAGACCACCTTTATCAACCCCCAGGTGAATGGCTACATCACCGAGGTGAAGGTGCAGGATTTTGAGCAGGTGAAGAAAGGCGACCTGCTGCTGCAGATCGACGATCGCATCTACCGCCAGCGGGTGCATCAGGCCGAGGCCCAGCTGGCGATGAAAATCGCCACCCTGAATAACAACCTGCAACAGCGCAAGAGCGCCGAAGCGGTGATCCAGCGTAACGACGCGGCGCTGAAAAACGCCCGGGCGCAGAGCCTGAAAACCCAGGCGGACTTAAAGCGCGTGAAGGACCTTACCGCCGACGGTTCGCTGTCGATCCGTGAGCGGGATGCCGCGCTGGCGAGCGCCGCCCAGAGCAGCGCCAATATCGACCAGGCGAAAGCCACCCTGGAGATGTCGCGCCAGGATCTGCAGACCGCCATCGTCAACCGCGCTGCGCTGGAGGCCGATGTCGAAAACGCGAAGGCAGCGCTGGAGCTGGCGCAGATCGACCTGCAGAACACCCGCATCGTTGCGCCGCGCGACGGCCAGCTGGGGCAGATTGCCGTGCGTCTGGGGGCCTACGTTACCGCCGGGACCCACCTCACCACCCTGGTGCCGCCGCAGCACTGGGTGATCGCCAATATCAAAGAGACTCAGCTGGCGAACCTGCGTGTCGGCCAGCCGGTGAAATTTACCGTCGATGCCCTGAACGACCAGGCCTATGAAGGCCGGGTGCAGAGCATTTCCCCCGCCACCGGGGTAGAGTTCAGCGCCATTACCCCGGATAACGCCACCGGCAACTTCGTCAAGATCGCCCAACGCATTCCGGTTCGCATTGAAGTGCTCGGCAAGGCCGAAGACGCGGCACGGCTGCGCCCGGGGATGTCGGTGCAGGTGACGATTGATACCCGGGAGGCAGAATGATCCGCCGCCCGCTCATCGCCCTGCTGATTGCCGCCGCCCTGAGCGCCTGCCAGTCGGTGGATGTCGCCCCGGCGAAACCCACCCTGCAGATCCCCGCCCAGTGGCGGGCCAGCACCGGCCCTGCCAGTCCGGCAGAGCAGATGTGGTGGCGCAATTTTCACGACAACCCTCTCAACGCTTACGTGGATCAGGCCCTGCGCAACAACAGCGACGTGCTCATTGCCCGGGAGCGGATCAACGAGTACCAGGCCCGGGTGTACGCCAGCGAGGGCAACCTGTTTCCGACCCTCGATGCCGATCTGAATGCGGGTCGCGCCCGGTCCCAGTCGGCGGCCACCGGTTTGCCCACCTACGGCGCGCTGTACAAAGGGAGCCTGACCGCCAGCTATGATGTGGATATCTGGGGCGTGAACCGTCGCACCACCGATGCCGCCCGGGCCTCGCTCGAGGCGCAAAAAGCGGCGGCGGCCGCGGCGGATCTGACCGTGGCTTCCTCGGTGGCCTCGGGTTATGTCACCCTGCTGGCGCTGGACGAGCAGCTCAGGGTGACGCAGTCGACCCTCAAAGCGCGGGAAGAGGCCTTTAACCTGGCGCAACGGCAGTATCAGACCGGCTACAGCTCGCGCCTGGAGTTGATGCAGTCCGATTCCGAGCTGCGCTCGACGCGGGCGCAGATCCCCCAGGTGCAGAATCAGATTGCCCGCCAGGAGAACGCCCTGACCCTGCTGCTGGGAGGCTCCCCGGGAGCCATCGCCCGCAGCGCGGATTTCGACACCCTGACCCCGCTGCGTATCCCGTCGCAGCTGCCTTCGTCGCTGCTTAATCGCCGCCCGGATATTGTGCAGGCGGAACGCCAGCTGATCGCCGCCGATGCCTCCCTGGCCTCCGCGCGCGCCAGCCTGCTGCCGTCGATCAACCTGACCGCAACCGGTTCGATCCAGGATCGTACCCTGCCCGGCCTGCTGGACAACCCGCTGGAGCTGTGGAGTATCGGCGGCAGTATTCTGGCCCCGCTGCTGAACCGCCAGGCGCTGAATGCCCAGGTGGATATCGGCCAGTCACAGCGCAACCAGGCGCTCTACAGCTATGAAAAAACCGTGCGCAACGCCTTCAAAGAGGTGAACGACAGCCTCGATGCCATCACCCACTACGGCGAGCAGCTCACCGAGCTGGTGGCCCAGCAGGAGGTCGCCCGGGAGACATTGCGGATCGCGAAGAACCGCTATAACAACGGCTATTCGTCCTATCTGGACGTGCTGGATGCCCAGCGGACGCTGTTCTCGGTGCAGACCAGCGTGGTGCAGGCGAAAAATAATCTGCTGCTGGCGCAGATCGATTTGTATAAGGCGCTGGGCGGGGGATGGTCGGCACAGTAACGCCGGGCGGCGCATGCGCTTGCCCGGCCTACAGGTTTCGTAGGCCCGCGCAAGCGTAGCGCCGCCGGGCAACGCTCTCACTAAGGGGTCAATCTATGCAACAACAGTGGTCTGCCGTAGATAATTACATGATTTCCGAGCTTATTCCTCAGGATGAGGTGCTCCAGCAGGTGCTGAAAAATAACCAGCGCGCCGGTTTACCGGCGCACGACGTCGCCGCCAATCAGGGACAATTACTCGCGCTGTTTGTGCGTATGACCCAGGCGAGGCGCATTCTGGAGATTGGCACCCTGGGGGCCTACAGCAGCATCTGGATGGCGCGCGCCCTGCCGCCGGACGGGCAGCTGATTACCCTCGAGGCCGATCCGGTTCACGCGAAGGTTGCGCGCCAGAACATCCACCTGGCGGGGCTGGAGCAGCGAATCGAGCTGATTGAAGGCCCGGCGCTGCTCTCCCTCGACCAGCTTGGCGAGGTTCCCCCGTTTGATCTGATCTTTATTGATGCCGACAAGCCAAACAATCCCGGCTATCTGGAGTGGGCCCTGCACTACTCCCGGCCCGGGACGTTAATCATCGGTGACAACGTGGTGCGCGACGGGGAAGTGATTAACGGCCAGAGCGATGATGCCCGGGTGCACGGCGTGCGGCGGTTTATTGAGATGATCGGAGATAACCCGCGCCTGACCGCGACCGCGCTGCAAACCGTGGGCCTGAAGGGGTGGGATGGGTTTACGCTGGCGATGGTGAACGGGTAACAACCGCCGGGCGGCGCATTCGCTTACCCGGCCTACGGAAACCTGTAGGCCCGGTAAGCGAATGCGCCGCCCGGCGTTTTTTAGGCGGAGATCTGCTCCATCGCCTGCAAAATACGCTTATCGGAGATCGGATACGGCGTCCCCAGCTGCTGCGCAAAGAAGCTGACCCGCAGCTCTTCGATCATCCAGCGGATCTCCTGCACATCTTCGTCATCGCGACGGGCCGGCGGCAGCTTGTTGAGCCACTGCTGCCAACGCTGCTGCACTGCTTCCACCTTTAGCATCTGCGCCCGGTCGCGATGCGGATCGATGGCCATCTTCTCCAGACGTTTTTCAATCGCCTGCAGATAACGCAACGTATCCCCTAAACGCTTGTAGCCGTTGCCGGTGACAAACCCGCGATAGACCAGCCCGGCCATCTGGGCCTTCACATCCGACAGCCCCAGCGCCATGGTCATATCCACCCGCCCTTTCAGGCGCTTGTGGATATTGAACACCGCGGTGAGGATCTGCTCGACCTGCTTCGCAATGTTGACCACTGTCTCATTGAGCTCAGCGCGCACTTTTTCGTGCAGCTTCGCAAAGCCCTCTTCGGTCCACACCGGCCCGCCCGCGGCGTTGATCAACTGGTCCACACCGCAGGAGATGCAGTCGTCGATCAGATCCAGCACCTTGCCGTACGGGTTAAAGTAGAGTCCCAGCTTGGCTTTGTTCGGCAGCTTTTCGTGCAGATACTTAATCGGCGATGGGATGTTCAACAGCAGTAAACGGCGCAGCCCACGCCACATCGCCTGCTGCTGCTCCTGCGGGTTATCGAAAAGCTTGATCGCCACGCTGTCGCGCTCGTCCACCAGCGCCGGCCAGGCTTTCACCTTATAGTTGCCGCGCTTCTGCTCGTAGCTTTCCGGCAGCTGACCAAAGCTCCAGATATGCAGCCCGCTCTGTTCGATCCCGTCGTCGGCCACGGCAGAGAGGGTCTCCTGCACTTTGCCTTTCAGGGCGTCTTTCAGTTCGGTCAGGGAACGGCCTTCCTGCAATTTCTTGTTTTTCTCGTCCACCACGCGGAAGCTGATTTTCAGGTGATCGGGCACCTGTTCCCAGTGCCAGTCTTCCCGGTCGATGGTCACACCGGTCATCCGGCGCAGCTCGCGCTCCAGCGAATCCAGCAGCGGCAGCGCCAGCGGCGTCACGCGGCCTAAAAACGCCTCGGCGTAGTTCGGGGCCGGGACAAAGTTGCGGCGCACCGGCTTCGGCAGGGATTTGATCAGGGCGATAATCAGCTCCCGGCGCAGGCCGGGGATTTGCCACTCGAAACCGCTCTCTTCCACCTGGTTAAGCAGCGGCAGCGGGATGTGGACGGTGACGCCGTCGGCATCGGTGCCCGGTTCAAACTGATAGCTCAGACGCAGCTTGAGGTTGCCCTGATGCCAGAAGTTCGGGTAATCGAGCTTGCTGACCTGCTCCGCCCCCTCTTTGATCAACATGCTCTTTTCAAAGTTGAGCAGATCCGGGGTGTCGCGGCTGACCTTTTTCCACCAGCTGTCGAAGTGGCGGGCCGAGACCACATCGTGGCTGATGCGCTGGTCGTAAAACTCAAACAGCGTCTCGTCATCCACCAGGATGTCGCGGCGACGGGTTTTGTGCTCCAGCTCTTCCACTTCGCTGCGCAGCTTCAGGTTTTCGCGGAAGAAGGCGTGACGGGTCTGCCAGTCGCCCTCCACCAGCGCGTGGCGGATAAACAGCTCCCGCGACAGCACGGGGTCGATCTGGCTGTAGTTAACCTTACGCGCGGCCACCACCGGCAGGCCGTAGACGGTGACCTTTTCGGTGGCCATCACCGCGCCCTGCGCCCGCTCCCAGTGCGGTTCACTGTAAGAGCGTTTCAGCAGATGCTGGGCTACCGGCTCGACCCACTCCGGATCGATGCGTGCAGCAATACGCCCCCACAGGCGGCTGGTCTCTACCAGTTCGGCCACCATTGTCCACTTCGGCGGCTTCTTGAACAAGCAGGAGCCCGGGAAGATGGAGAAACGGGCGTTACGCGCGCCGGTAAATTCCTGCTTGTCGGCATCTTTCATCCCGATATGCGACAGCAGACCGGTCAGCAGCGCGATGTGAATCTCGCGGTACTCCGCCGGTTCGCTGTTCACCGGAATGCCCAGCTCTTTCACCACCTGGCGCAGCTGGGTGTAGATATCCTGCCACTCGCGCACCCGCAGGTAGTTGAGGAAATCCAGCTTGCACTGGCGGCGGAACTGGTTCGAGGAGAGCGCTTTCTGCTGCTCCCCGATGTAGTTCCACAGGTTCACAAAGGCGAGGAAGTCGGACTCTTTATCGTGGAAGCGGCGGTGTTTCTCGTCGGAGGCCTGCTGCTTGTCCATCGGACGCTCGCGCGGATCCTGAATGGAGAGCGCGGAGGTGATGATCATCGCCTCACGCACGCAGCCATGTTTTTGCGCCTCCAGCACCATTCGCGCCAGACGCGGGTCCACCGGTAGCTGGCTGAGCTGACGCCCCTGCGGGGTCAGCTTGTAGGCCGTGGCCTGCTCGTCGGTGGTGATTGCCCCGAGCTCTTCCAGCAGGCGCACGCCGTCCTGAATATTGCGTTTGTCCGGCGCTTCGACAAACGGGAAGGCGGCGATATCGCCCAGCCCAAGAGCGGTCATCTGCAGAATGACTGATGCGAGGTTGGTACGCAGAATTTCCGGGTCGGTAAATTCCGGGCGCGACAGGAAATCGTCTTCCGAATAGAGACGAATACAGATCCCTTCTGAGACGCGTCCGCAGCGGCCTTTACGCTGGTTGGCGGATGCCTGGGATACCGGCTCAATCGGCAGGCGCTGCACTTTGGTGCGGTAGCTGTAGCGGCTGATACGCGCCGTGCCCGGGTCGATGACATATTTAATGCCCGGCACGGTGAGCGAGGTTTCCGCCACGTTGGTCGCCAGCACGATGCGGCGGCCGCTGTGGGACTGGAACACGCGGTTCTGCTCGCTGTTGGACAGACGGGCATACAGCGGCAGGATCTCGGTATGGCGCAGGTCGCGCTTGCTGAGCGCATCGGCGGTATCGCGGATTTCGCGCTCGCCGCTCATAAAGATCAGGATATCGCCAGGGCTTTCGTTGCCCAGCTCGTCCACCGCATCGAAGATGGCCTGCAGCTGATCGCGCTCGGTGTCGTCGGCCTCTTCCACCATCGGACGGTAGCGCACTTCCACCGGATAGGTACGGCCGGAGACTTCGATGATCGGCGCATTGTTGAAGTGGCGCGAAAAACGTTCCGGGTCGATGGTGGCCGAGGTGATGATCACTTTCAGATCCGGACGACGCGGCAGCAGCTCCCGCAGATAGCCCAGCAGGAAGTCGATGTTCAGGCTGCGCTCGTGCGCTTCATCGATGATGATGGTGTCGTACTGCATCAGCAGCCGGTCCTGCTGAATTTCCGCCAGCAGGATCCCATCGGTCATCAGTTTGACCATGGTGTTGTCGCTGACGTGATCGCTGAATCGCACCTTATAGCCGATACAGCCGCCCGGCTCGCTTTGTAGCTCTTCGGCGATACGATTCGCCACCGTACGCGCTGCCAGACGCCGCGGCTGGGTGTGTCCGATCAGACCCTTGAGCCCGCGGCCCAGCTCCATACAAATTTTTGGCAGCTGAGTGGTTTTACCCGAGCCGGTCTCCCCCGCCACAATCACCACCTGGTGATCGCGCACGGCTTCGAGGATCTCCTGCTTCTTCTGGCTGACGGGCAGGTTTTCCGGGTAGGTGATGGCCGGACGCGCGGCTTCGCGCAGCACGACCTTGCCGGCAGCCTGTGCGATCTCTTTCGCCATCTCCTGGTAGATAGCCTGTTGTGCATCAGGATTTTTAACCTTCTTGACCCCGTGCAGACGGCGGGCAAACCGCTGTTTGTCACGCAGCATCAGCGATTCCAGCTGTTGCATCAGCATCGGGAAGGTTAACTTCTGTTGTTCTGTCATAGCGTTAACGGGCAGTGCACTGCCGGATAAAATCTCTTTTTAATGATTGATATAGAGTACCACATCGGTGCTTTTTGCGCCTTATTCAAAAAATTCGAACATAGGCTTCGATATATTGCGCTATCCCTGCGACAGGATTGTGAATAAAGTGTCAGCAAGCAACGGGGCAACCCCCCTCATCAAATACATAAAAGGAATCACCCATGAGCAAAGTATTAGTTCTTAAATCCAGTATTCTGGCAGGGTACTCTCAGTCTGGTCAGCTGTCTGATTATTTCGTTGAACAGTGGCGTGAACAGCACAGCGCTGACGAAATCACCGTCCGCGATCTGGCCGCTCAGCCAATCCCGGTACTGGATGGTGAACTGGTTGGTGCTCTGCGTCCAAGCGATGCGCCGCTGACCCCACGTCAGCAGGAAGCGCTGGCGCTCTCTGATGAGCTGATTGCCGAGCTGCAGGCGCACGACGTGATCGTGATTAACGCCCCGATGTATAACTTCAACATCCCGACGCAGCTGAAAAACTACTTTGACCTGATTGCCCGTGCTGGCGTCACCTTCCGCTACACCGAGAAAGGGCCGGAAGGTCTGGTTACCGGTAAGCGTGCGGTTGTGCTTTCCAGCCGTGGTGGTATTCACAAAGATACCCCAACCGACCTGATCGCCCCGTACCTGTCCGTGTTCCTGGGCTTCATCGGCATTACCGACGTGAACTTCGTGTTTGCTGAAGGTATCGCATACGGTCCGGAAGTTGCAACCAAAGCCCAGACCGACGCGAAAGCCGCGATCGACAGCCTGGTAGCGGCATAAGATTTCCCACTCCCACCGCCCGGTGGGAGTTTTTTTATTTTTCCCTGCCTTCTCCCGCATCTTTACGAGACGCCTCGTAGAGTCAGCATCCTCTGAAATTTCTTGGCATTTTCCTGGTTTTGGTCCTGACTGGTGTACGCCGCTAGGTGTACAAGGTACCTTAGCCTGCATGCTTAATATGTGAGGAACTATGAAATGAATTTTTTTGACGAACTGAAAACGTCTCTGGAAGAGGCGGTAGAGATTAAAAACGGGACCAAAGCCCCTGCCCGTGTCACCCGCTATGAGATTGCCGATGTGAAGGCGATCCGAGAGCAGCTCAACGTTTCTCAGGCTGAAATGGCAAAAGCGCTGGGCACCAGCGTGGACACCATCAAAAGCTGGGAATCCAGACGACGTAACCCTACGGGCCTGGCGGCAAAAGTGCTGGCCACGATCCAGGCGAACCCGGCCTTCTTTTACGAACTGGCTGCACATTAAATGGTCGTTTTTACACCATCAACAGCGGGACGGGAATTAACGCCGCAGAAATGAAAAAGCCCCAGCGATATTTTGCCGGGGCTTTTAGGGTACTACCAAATTAATAATTAACATTCATCAACTTAATTACACACTACAACTTCAAAGATGTACGTATTCTCACAGGATTACCGTTTAAACCAGTTAACGCTACCTCCTTTGATAAGTATGTGAAATAACATCATTTCCTGTCGTGTACATCACCCACGCGATATATACTCTTGATGCGTTGCCTTACTTGCGTCGCGATATTCTTAACGCCATACTTACGTACCCAAGTCGCGACCATTACTCTTTGAAACAAGGCCTTACATCATCGCGTTGACTTCCCCATCATGCGATTGTACTGATTTACTGCATGGCCTGATAGCGTGTTCACACTGGCGTTTACTTATTACCAGGACCCAAACTACACTACTTCGTGGCCTTTATCGCATCTCGTTACTGCTCTATTACCGCACCGTGAAACATTTATTTCTCTGTGGTGCTGAGTTCTAATTTACTCATTATAGACGCAGTGTCAACCCTCAGATCACGCCCTATTAAATTTTCTTGTTTAATATCATGAAAACAGATATTTACGTGATTCTGATCTCGTTTTGAGGCGGGATTTGCCGCTCAACCGGCGGATTTTGGCCGCAGATTTTCGTCAAACACCAGCCGCTTACGGTCCGGTTCTACCTCGTGCAGCGGCTCCACCTGATGCATCGTCTGTTTGCAGCGCTCCACCAGGGTCTGATACTCCCGGGTGCCCTGCTTTTTCCACTCTTTTTCCTGCTCGCTCAGCACCCGGATCGCTTTCGCCGGGCTGCCGATAATCAGATGGTCGGCCGGCATTTCCGCCTTCGCTTTCACAAACGCGGCCGCGCCGACAATGCTGTTTTCGCCAATCACCGCCCCGTCGATGATCACCGCATTCATCCCCACCAGCGCATTGCGGCGGATGATGCAACCGTGCAGGATCGCGCCATGACCAATATGGCCCTCCTCCTCAACCACCGTATCCTGCTCCGGGAAACCGTGCATGATGCAGTTATCCTGGATGTTGGCCCCATCTTTCACCACGATACGGCCAAAATCACCGCGCAGACTGGCGTTGGGCCCCACATAGACCCCCTTGCCGAGGATCACATCGCCAATCAGCACCGCGGTCGGGTGGACATAACTCTCTGGCGGAACAACCGGGGTCATCCCATCGATTTGATATACGGGCACACTACCTCCTTTACGCAGGCGTCAGGCCGCCGAAGCGTTGCCAGTAAGAAGAGCCCGGCGACGGCAGTTCGCCGACGCTGGTCTCGCCTTTCTCACTGACAAACGCCAGCGCACCCGGCGCGACGCGCTGATAAATGTTGATGCACAGCTGGCGGGCCGTCTGGCCTGCCCAGTGCGACGGGAGTAACTCTTCCGGCAACAGCGGATCTTTCAGCACCACCCGGCGATAAAAATGGATCAGCAGCAGTTGGATCTGGAAGCAGCGTTCCGGCGTCAGCTCCTCCGGAGTAGCCTCCCGCAGCAGCGGCAGGAGCGGACGGAACGAGTCGATAAAGGTTTCATACATGACGTTCTGCTCGCTGAGCTGCCAGCACTCCTCCACCCGGGAGCGCAGCGCGGCGCGGGATAGCGCCAGCGGCGAATGCGCCTCAAAGCAGATAACGTTCTCGGCCACCCCCGCTTCGTGCAGTAACGTCTGTACGTCCGCCAGCTGTTGCGACGGCGAGGCCATAAGGCTCGGCGCCAGGGTGCCGAACCCCTGCCAGATCAGCTGCTTTTTCACATCCGCCAGCGTGGCTTTGTCCATCCCTTCCGAGAGCAGCAGCAACCATTTGCCGTCCCAGGCCGGTAGTTCTGCGCGGTAAATTTTCGCCTCGGCGCGACGGGTTAAGCGCAGCCCTTTGTCGCTTAGCCGGTAAAAGCTGCGTCTGCCGATGCGGACCACATCCAGCCAGCCCTCTTTGTTCAGGCGGAACAGCGCGGTGCGCACGAAGCGTTCACCAAATCCCATTCCCTCCAGCAGTGCCGCCAGGCTCCCCAGCCAGACTTCGCCGCCGCGATGCGACAGCGCATCACCGTACAGGGAGGAGATCAGCGAGGTGCCGCTGACGGGAACGGAACTGACCGCGTGCTGGATAAAGGCGTCGAGTTTACTCATGTGATTCATTCTGTTGTGATTATTATGTCGGATGAATCATAGCATAGCCCCAAAAGCCTGACCCTCCCCAATACGGAGAGGGTAAAGAGGCCGGAATTAGCCGTTGGCGGCAATCTTACGCAGGTCGAAGACGCGACAGGCTTTGCCTTCGGAACGCGGGATGCTGCCGCAGTTGACAATGGTCACGTCGGTGGAGATCCCGACCATCGACTTGATGCGGTGGCGCAGCTCATGGCACACGTGGCAACGCTGCTCGTGAGTCAGGGTTAAGCTGCTCTGCTTCAGCTCCACCTTCACTGAAAGTGAATCAAGATGGCCCCGACGATTCACCTCCAGCTGGTAGTGCGGCGACAGGTGCTCAAACTTGACGATCTCCTCTTCCAGCTGGGACGGGAAGACGTTCACGCCGCGGATGATCAGCATGTCGTCGCTGCGACCGCTGATGCGATCCATACGGCGCATGGTGCGGGCGGTACCCGGCAGGAGGCGGGTCAGGTCGCGGGTGCGGTAGCGGATCACCGGCAGCGCCTCTTTGGTCAGGGTGGTGAACAGCAGTTCGCCCTGCTCGCCGTCGTTCAGCGGCGTGCCATCGTTCGGGTTGACGATTTCCGGGTAGAAGTGATCTTCCCAGATGGTCGGGCCGTCGGCGGTTTCGATACACTCCATCGCCACGCCCGGGCCCATTACTTCGGACAGGCCGTAGATGTCGAGGGCGGTGATCCCGAGGCGTTTTTCGATTTCGCGGCGCATCGCCAGGGTCCAGGGCTCGGCACCAAAGACGCCGACGCGCAGGGAGCACTGGCTGGCATCGCCGCCCATCTGGCGCTCCAGCTCTTCGATCAGGTTCAGACAGTAGGACGGCGTCACCATGATCATGTCCGGCTGGAAATCGCGGATCAGCTGGGCCTGTTTCTCGGTCTGGCCGCCGGACATCGGGATCACCGTCGCGCCTAAACGCTCGGCACCGTAGTGCGCCCCCAGTCCGCCGGTAAAGAGTCCGTAGCCGTAAGCCACATGAATTTTATCCTTCGCACTGCCGCCTGCGGCGCGGAGAGAGCGCGCCACAATGTTGGCCCAGTTATCAATGTCGTTTTGTGTGTAGCCGACCACGGTCGGTTTGCCGGTAGTGCCCGAGGAGGCATGAATACGCACCACCTGCTCCATCGGTACCGCGAAAGTGTCGAAGGGATAGTTGTCGCGCAGATCCTGTTTGGTGGTGCACGGGAACTTGCGGATATCCGCTAACTCTTTGAAATCGTCAGGATGGACCCCCGCCGCATCAAACTTGCGTTTGTACATCGGGACGTTGTTATACGCGTGTTCTAAGGTCCACTTCAGACGCTGGGTTTGCAGGGCCTGCAGTTCATCCAGGGACGCGGTTTCGATCGGATCCAGCTTAGTTGTCGTTGTTGTCATTGTAGGGTACTCACATTTTTATATACCCGTCATACTTCAAGTTGCAGGTGCGTTGGCTTCGTTCATTCACCCCAGTCACTTACTTCAGTAAGCTCCTGGGGATTCACTCACTTGCCGCCTTCCTGCAACTCGAATTATTTAGGGTAAAATTGTTCAGACACGCTCAAGGATCATGGCAATGCCCTGACCGACACCAATGCACATCGTGCAGAGCGCATAGCGCCCTTTCCGACGGTGCAGCTCGTTGCTGGCGGCCAGCGCCAGACGGGCTCCGCTCATCCCCAGCGGATGGCCTAAGGCTATCGCGCCCCCGTTGGGGTTCACATGGGGAGCATCGTCCGGCAGCCCCAGCTCACGCAGCACGCCCAGCGCCTGCGAAGCAAAGGCTTCATTCAGTTCGATAACGTCCATATCGTTGATGCTCAGCCCGGCGCGCTCCAGCACGCGGCGGGTGGCCGGCACCGGGCCCAGCCCCATCAGACGCGGTTCGACCCCGGCGGTGGCCATCGCCACGATGCGGGTACGCGGGGTTAAGCCCTGCGCTGCTGCCATCTCCTCGCTGGCGATGATCAGCGCCGCGGCACCGTCATTCACACCGGACGCGTTGCCGGCGGTGACCACACCACCGGCGCGGAACGGCGCTTTCAGCCCGGCCAGCATCTCGAGGGTGGTATCCGGACGCAGATGTTCGTCATGCATCACTTCGGTCACCACCCCTTTTTTGCCTTTAATCATCACCGGGACGATCTCCTGGGCCAGGATGCCGTTGGCCTGCGCCCGGGCGGTGCGCTGCTGGCTGCGGAAAGCAAAGGCGTCCTGATCTTCACGGGAAATTCGTAACAATTCCGCTACATTCTCTGCCGTTTCCGGCATGCTGTCAGAACCAAATTGCTGCGCCATGAGCGGGTTCACAAAACGCCAGCCGATGGTGGTATCGAAGATTTCATTCTGGCGCTGGAAGGCGCTGGTGGCTTTTCCCATCACGAAGGGCGCGCGGGACATCGACTCCACGCCCCCGGCGATCATCAGGTCACCATCACCGGCGCGAATGGTGCGGGCGGCAAAGCCCAGGGCATCCAGGCCGGAGCCGCACAGGCGATTGAGGGTGGTGCCGGAGACGGTCTGCGGCAGCCCGGCCAGCAGCAGGGACATTCGCGCCACGTTGCGGTTGTCTTCCCCCGCCTGGTTGGCACAGCCAAAAATCACATCGTCAATGCGTTCCGCGTCCAGGCCCGGGTTACGCACCAGCAGCTCGCGCAGGGGGATAGCCCCCAGATCGTCCGCGCGCACGCCGGATAATGCCCCGGCATAGCGGCCGATGGGGGTACGGATCCCGTCACAAATAAAGGCGTCACGCATTATGCTTCTCCTGTAATAGTGCCGCCGATGCGGTGGGATTTCCCACGGAACAGGGCAATGGTTTTTTGCTGTTGGTTAACAATTTCAATGTCGTACACGCCGGTCTGTTTCCCCTGATGGCGCACCTGCGCGGTGGCGGTGAGTCTGTCATGGGCAAAGGCTGGACGCACAAAATCGATGGTGCAGCCCGAGGCCACCGCCGCCAGCCCCTGGCTGTTACAGGCGTAGGCGAAGGCCGTATCGGCAAGGGTAAACAGCTGGCCGCCGTGGCAGCTTTTGTGGCCGTTGAGCATCTGCGGGGTGACGGTCATGGTCAACACTGCGACGCCCTCATCCATCTCAATAATGTCGATGCCATAGGCCTGGGCGCAGGCATCGTTTTCATACATGGCGCGGGCGTTGCGCCAGGCGTTATGACTCATAGCTACTCTCCAGAAGCGCGCGCTGGCGCAGCAGGGATGATGGACGGTAACGCTCTTCGCCGTAGTGGCGTTGCAGGTTTTCCAGCAGAATCAGCAGACGCTGCCAGCCAAGCTGTTCTCCCCACGCCAGCGGGCCGCGCGGGTAGTTCACCCCGAGGCGCATGGCGATATCGATATCCAGTTCGCTGGCGACCCCTTTTTGCAGGGCGTCGAGGGCTTCGTTGACGATCATCGCCACCGTGCGCCAGATCAGCAGGCCGGGATAATCGGCGACCTGCAGGACGCGCTTGCCCTGCTGCTGCAGATGCCGGACCGCTTTCAGGGTAGCGGAGGCCGGGTTGCTGGCCGCGGCGGCAATCACCGCAACATCCCCTTCCTGACGATCGATGACCACTACCGGCTGGCCGTAACGGTTCGCCAGGGCCTGGGCGGTCTCGCCCTGGGTCTCGATCAGCAGCAGACCGTCAATTTCGGTGACACCGTCACTTCTTCGCTGCACGCTCATGGCGCTGTACGTGTCACCAACCGTCTCCAGCCAGTTCACGGCAGGCTTCTCGCTGCGCCAGTTGTAGACGCCCTGGCCGCTCTTCTTACCGAAGCGCCCGGCCAGTACCAGTTCCTGCTGCACCAGCGACGGCAGGAAACGGCGCTCCTGCCAGAAGGCGTTAAATACCGAACAGGTGACGGCGAAGTTGACGTCCTGGCCGATCATGTCGGTCAGCTCCAGCGGCCCCATCGGGAAGCCCGCGCCGTCGCGCAGCGCCGCGTCGATAATTTCCGGGGCGGCAACCTGCTCTTCCAGGGCTCGCCAGGCTTCGGCATAGTACGGACGCGCCACGCGGTTAACGATAAAGCCCGGCGTGGACTGGCAGTGCACCGGCTGTTTACCCCAGTTCACCGCCAGCTCGCTTAATTGCGCCACCACTTCTTCCGAGGTCGCCAGCCCGCTCACCACTTCCACCAGCTTCATCACAGGGGCCGGGTTAAAGAAGTGCAGTCCGGCCACGCGCTCGGGGTGGCGCAGGTCGGCGGCAATCGCGGTAATCGAGATAGAGGAGGTGTTGCTGGTCAGCAGCGTGTTGGCCGGGCAGATGGCGGCCAGTTCAGCAAACAGCGCCTTTTTGACTGCCATTTGCTCGGAGGCCGCTTCAATCACCAGGTCGGCCGCCGCCAGGGCGTGAATATCGGTGACCGGGATCAGGCGCTGGAGCGTCTGGTCGCAGGCCTGAGCGCTCAGCTTGCCCCGCGCCACGCGGGACTCCAGACGGGTGCGGATGTCGTCAATGGCACGGGTGATGGCCCCGGCATTGATGTCATACACCAGCACCGGATGCCCGTGGCTGGCCGCCACTTCGGCGATCCCTGCCCCCATGATGCCGCTGCCAATCACCGCCACGGTATGAATTGTCGTCATCTTATTTCCCCGTAAACTGCGGCGCGCGTTTGTTGAGGAAGGCGCTGACGCCTTCCCGGTAGTCGGCACTGCGTCCGGCCAGGCGCTGATAGTCACGCTCCAGATCCAGCTGAGCCTCGAGAGTATTCGTTTCGGCGGCGTTGATCGCCTGCTTGATCAGCCCCAGGCCAAAGGTCGGCTGCGAAGCGAGATGCACCGCCAGCTGGCGGGCGGTGTCGGTCAGTTCGGCGTCATCCACCACCTGCCAGATCATCCCCCAGGCATGAGCCTGTTCAGCGCTGATCTTCTCCCCCAGCAGAGCCAGGCCCATCGCCCGGGCACGGCCGGTGAGGCGCGGCAGCAGCCAGGTGCCACCGGAGTCCGGCACCAGGCCGAGCTTGCTGAAGGCCATCACAAAGTTCACCGAGCGGGCGGCGATGACGATGTCGCAGCCCAGCGCCAGGGTGGCACCGGCACCGGCGGCCACGCCGTTTACCGCGCAGATCACCGGCTTGGGCAGTTTTGCCAGGCGCTTAACCAGCGGGTTATAAAATTTCTCCACCGACATCCCCAGATCCGGCGCGGGGCTGTTCGGGTCGACGTTGCGGTCGTTGAGATCCTGTCCGGCGCAAAAACCGCGCCCGGCACCGGTCAGCAGCAGGCAGCGCACGCTATCGTCGCGCTCGGCCTGGGTCAGGCACGCCGCCAGCTGCAGATGCATCTCCTCGTTAAAGCTGTTGAGACGGTCCGGGCGGTTCAGGGTAATGGTCATTACCCCCTGCTCAACGTGACTCAGAATGAAATCCATGGTTAGCGTCCTTTAAAGTCGGGGGTGCGTTTTTGCAGGAAGGCGTCGATCCCTTCCCGGCGATCCTCGGTGGCGGCCAGCAGGGTAAAGAGCTGACGCTCCTGGGCCAGTCCGGCCTGCAGGGCCACTTCCTGGGACTGGCGTAACGCCTGCTTCGCGGCCTGTAAAGCCAGCGGCGAGTGGCGCGCCATCAGCGCCGCCTGCTGGAGGGCATATTCGAGGGTTAACGTTTCGGGATAAACATCGCTCACCAGACCCGCTGCCAGCGCCTGACGGGCGGTAATGCTCTCCCCGGTCAGCACCATTTTGCTGGCCAGCGATTTGCCGACGCTGCGGATCAGGCGTTGGGTGCCGCCCGCGCCCGGCATAATGCCCAGCGTAATTTCTGGCAGGCCGAAACGGGCGTTATCTCCGGCGATGACCACATCGCACAGCAGCGCCAGCTCGCAGCCAGCGCCCAGCGCGTAGCCGTTGACCGCGGCAATCAGCGGTTTGCTGAAGGCGTTGATCCGCCCCCACAGCTGGGGACGGATATCGTTCAGGGTGGCGGCCAGATCTTTTTCCGCCATCTCATTGAGATCGGCCCCGGCGGCAAAGAAGCGTTCGTTGCCGGAAATCACACACACCGAGATCTCACTGTCGGTTGCCGCAGCTTCGAGGGTGGTTGCCAGCTCGCTCAGCAGTCCATTGTTGAGAGCGTTGCGGGCCGCCGGGCGGTTGAGGGTCAGGTGCAACACCCGGCCCTGACGGGTGACAATCAGATCGCTCATGCCATCCCCTTCGCGTCAAAGTCCACCACCACGTCGCTGGTCAGCGGCAGGGCCTGACAGCTCAGGACGTAGCCCGCCGCCAGTTCGTCCGGCTCGAGGCTGTAGTTGGTCGCCATGTCCACTTTCCCGCGCAGCACTTTGCATTTGCAGGTGGCGCAGACCCCGCCCTTGCAGGCGTACGGCAGATCCGCCCCCTGACGCAGGGCGGCGTCGAGAATGCTCTCGTCGTCGGCGGTAAGGGTGATCTCGCGGTCGCGTCCGTCCTGGCGCACCGTCACTTTCTGGCCCTCCACCTGCACGGTGTGGGCGCGCTTTACGCTGGTGCCCGGGGTATTAAAGCGTTCCAGATGCAGCGATTTTTCCGACATGCCGAGCGCTTTCAGTGTCTGCTCGGCTTCATCCATCATCGCCGCCGGGCCGCAGATAAAGGCCTCGTCAAACTGACTAAAGTCGATCAGATGTTTCGCCAGCGCCTGCAACTTTTCGCCGTCGATGCGCCCGTGCAGCAGCTCGCTGTCCAGTGTCTCCTGGCTGAAGATGTTGACCACCTGCAGGCGGGTCGGATAGCTGTCCTTCAGGTCGGCCAGCGCCTGGCGGAACATCATGCTCTGGCTGCTGCGGTTGCCGTAGATCAGGGTGAACTGGCTGTTGGGTTCGGTTTTCAGGGTGCTGGAGACAATCGCCAGCATCGGGGTGATGCCGGAACCGGCGGCAATCACCAGGTAGCACCCTTCGCGTTCCGCCTGCGGCTGATAACCAAAGTGGCCCTGGGGCACCATCACCTCCAGCGCCATCCCCTGTGTGATCTCATCCCGGGCATAGCGCGAGAAGCGCCCGCCGTCGATGGCTTTCACCGCCACGCTGATCTCGCCCGGCTGTACGCTGCGGCAGATGGAGTAGCAGCGGCGCAGCTCTTCGCCCGCCAGATGGGCTTTCAGGGTCAGATGCTGGCCCGGACGGAAGCGATACGCCTCCTGCAACGCCTGGGGAACCGCGAAGGTGATGGTCACCGCATCGCGGGTCTCGGGTTCTACTTTTGCCACCGTTAAGGAATGAAACGTTGTCATGGCGACCTCAGATACATTTGAAATAGTCGAAGGGTTCCCGGCAGCTGTCGCAGCGGTAGAGCGCTTTACAGGCCGTGGAACCAAATTCACTGATCATCGTGGTGCGGGTGCTGGCGCAGCGCGGACAGGTCACCTCGGCGGGCAGATGCGCGTGGCAGCTGTGACCGGCCGGCGGGCTGATGCCGTACTGGCGCAGACGCTCCCGGGCATCCGGGGTCATCCAGTCGGTGGTCCACGCCGGGTCGAGCTGGATGGTGATCTGCACCGGTCCATAGCCGTGGGCGGTCAGCGTGTCGCGGATAGCCCCCATCAGGTGGTCGGTGGCCGGGCAGCCGGAATAGGTCGGCGTAAAGCCGATGGCCCAGCCCTCACCCTGCGGGGTCACGCTGCGCACCATACCTAAGTCGGTAATGGTCAGCACCGGGATCTCCGGGTCCGGGATCTGGCTTAACAAAGACCAGATCTGCGGGACGGCGGCGGGTGCGAGTTCGACGTGTTGCATGGTGCTCTCCTGCTCTACCACTGCTGGCCGGGATTGACGCGCTGTAGATATTGCATCTCTGCCAGCATCGGTCCCAGATGTTCAGTGTGCAGCCCTTTACGGCCGCCGCTGCGGTAGGCCGACTCCTCCGGCACGCTCAGCGTCGCCGCGTTCAGCCCGGCAAAAACTTCCGCTTCCCATTCGTCACGCAGGCTGCGCGGATCGACGGCGATACCCTCGGCCACCAGGCCTAAGTCGATCTCGTCGGCTTCGAACAGCTCGGCGGTGAATCGCCACAGGTCGTTGACCGCCTGCTGCATTTTCTGCGTGGAGACGGCGGTGCCATTGCCCAGGCGTTCCAGCCAGCCACGGCTAAAGCGCAGGTGGTAGCGGGCCTCTTTAATGGATTTGGCGGCGATGGCGGCCAGCTGCGGATCGCGGCTGTTCGTCAGGCGGGTAAACAGCGCCACGTGCCAGGCGTCGATAAAGTATTGCCGGGCGATGGTGTCGGCGAAGTTGCCGTTCGGCTGCTCCACCAGCAGCAGGTTGCTGAACTGGCGTTCGTCACGCTGGAAGGCCAGCGTATCTTCATCGCCCGCCCCTTCCAGTTCGGCGGCGTAGGTTAAGAAGTTGCGTGCCTGGCCCAGCAGGTCGAGGCCGATATTGGCCAGCGCGAGGTCAATCTCCAGCTCCGGGGCATGACCACACCAGGCCCCCAGACGCTGAGAGAGCACCAGGCCGTTATCACCCAGGCGCAGAACATAGTGCGTTAACGTTTTCATCCCGGACCTCACATGTGCTCGATGCCATCAGGGATGGTGTAGAAGGTCGGATGACGATAAACCTTGGTTTCCGCCGGATCGAAAAATTCACCGCGCTCTTCCGGCTGCGAGGCGACAATTTCGCTCGCCTTCACCACCCAGATGGAGCAGCCTTCGCTGCGGCGGGTGTAGGCATCGCGGGCGTTTTCCAGCGCCATGCGGTCATCGGCGGCGTGCAGGCTGCCGACGTGGCGGTGAGACAACCCCTGTTTGCTGCGGACAAAGACTTCGTATAACGGCCAGTATGTTTTGCTCATCGTGATTCCCCTTACGCGACCTTGCGGGCGTGTTGTTTTTCTGCGTGCGCCAGGGCGGCTTCGCGCACCCACGTCCCCTCTTCCCAGGCTTTATTCTTGGCGGCCAGGCGTTCGTGATTGCAGACGCCGCGGCCGTTGATCACCTCCTCGAACTCCTGCCAGTCGATCTCGCCGAAACGGTAGTGACCGGTTTCAGCATCGAAGTGCAGATCCGCATCCGGGACGGTCATCCCCAGCATCTCCACCTGCGGCACGGTATTGTCGACGAAGCGCTGACGCAGCTCGTCGTTACCAAAACGTTTGATCTTCCAGGCCAGGCTGCGGGCGCTGTTCGGCGAGTTGTCGTCGTTTGGCCCGAACATCATCAGCGCTGGCCACCAGAAACGGTTGATGGCGTCCTGTAGCATCTGGCGCTGGGCCTCGCTGCCCTGAGCCAGCGCCATGCAGGCTTCAAAGCCCTGACGCTGGTGGAAGCTCTCTTCTTTACAGATTTTCACCATCGCCCGGGCATAGGGGCCGTAGGAGGTGCGGCACAGCGCCACCTGGTTAACGATGGCCGCGCCATCCACCAGCCAGCCAATCACGCCGATATCGGCCCAGCTCAGGGTCGGGTAGTTGAAGATGGAGGAGTATTTCATCTTGCCGTCGAGCATCTTCTGGTAGATGTCTTCCCGGGCGCAGCCCAGCGTCTCCGCCGCGCTGTAGAGATAGAGGCCGTGTCCGGCTTCATCCTGCACTTTCGCCAGCAGAATGGCCTTGCGGCGCAGCGTCGGGGCGCGAGCGATCCAGTTTCCTTCCGGCAGCATGCCGACAATTTCGGAGTGGGCGTGCTGACCAATCTGGCGGATCAGCGTCTTGCGGTACGCGTCAGGCATCCAGTCCTGCGGCTCGATGGCCGTCTCTTTCGCGATTCGCTGTTCAAAGCGTTGTTCTTCCGTCACGTCATTACCCTTATGATTCGTTTAACTGGTAAATTTCATTCAATGATGAATCACTTCGTTTCTTAAAAGTTACACAAAGGTTAAATATAACCCCAAGGAGTGTTTGCTTATTTTGTGATGTGGCTCGCAAGCCTTTTGTTAAGCCCCTTCTGCGGCGAGAAACAGAGAGCGGGAATAGTCAGACAAGATCACACTGTTAACAAATCATTAAAACATCCCTTGCATTTTATGATTCATAATCAAACTATCTATAGTGAAATTACGAACCACTCGGAGAGAAAAATGCAGCAGTTAGCCAGCTTCTTGTCCGGCACCTGGCAGTCTGGCCGGGGCCGTGAGCGCACTATTCAGCACGCCATCAGCGGCGAAACCCTCTGGCAGGTCACCAGCGAAGGGCTGGATATGGCCGCCGCGCGTCGTTACGCCATTGAGCAAGGCGGTGAATCACTTCACGCCATGACCTTTATCGAACGCGCTGCGATGCTGAAAGCGGTGGCAAAACATCTGATGAGCCAAAAAGAGGTGTTCTATGCCCTCTCCGCGCAGACCGGGGCGACCCGTGCCGACAGCTGGGTGGATATCGAGGGCGGGATTGGGACGCTATTTACTTTCGCCAGCCTCGGTAGCCGCGAACTGCCGGATGACACCCTGTGGCCGGAAGATGAACTGATTCCCCTGTCGAAAGAAGGCGGTTTTGCCGCCCGTCACGTCCTGACCTCGAAATCCGGCGTGGCCGTCCACATCAATGCCTTTAACTTCCCCTGCTGGGGGATGCTGGAAAAACTGGCTCCAACCTGGCTGGCGGGGATGCCGGCAATCATCAAACCGGCCACCGCCACCGCCCAGGTGACCCAGGCGATGGTAAAAGCGATTGTCGACAGCGGCCTGGTGCCGGACGGTGCTATCAGCCTGATCTGCGGCGGCGCGGGAGATCTGCTAGACCAGCTCGATCATCAGGACGTGGTGACCTTTACCGGCTCCGCCGTTACCGGCCAGATGCTGCGGGTTCATCCGAATATCGTCGCCAAATCGATTCCGTTCACCATGGAGGCCGACTCCCTGAACTGCTGCGTGCTGGGGGATGACGTCACTCCGGAGCAGCCGGAGTTTGCCCTGTTTATCCGCGAAGTGGTGCGGGAGATGACGGCCAAGGCCGGACAGAAATGTACCGCCATCCGCCGCATTATTGTGCCGCAGGCGCAGGTGGAGGCCGTCAGCCAGGCGCTTATCGCCCGGCTGGAGAAAGTGGCCGTGGGTGACCCGGCCCAGGAAGGGATCAAGATGGGTTCGCTGGTCAACGCCGACCAGCGCGCTAACGTCCAGGAAAAGGTGGATACCTTAGTGACGGCAGGCTGTCAGGTCCGGCTGGGCGGTAAAGCCGACCTGAACGCCGCCGGGGCCTTCTTCCCGCCGACGCTGCTGTTCTGCCCGCAGCCGGACGAAACCCCGGCCGTACACGCTACCGAAGCTTTTGGTCCGGTCGCCACCCTGATGCCGTATCAGAACCGCGAGCACGCGATGGCCCTGGCCCGCGCCGGGGAAGGTAGCCTCGCCGGAACGCTGGTGACCGCCGATCTGCGCCTGGCGCGTCAGTTCATCGCCGGGGCTGCGCGGGCCCACGGGCGTATCCAGATCCTCAACGAAGAGTCGGCCAAAGAGTCCACCGGCCACGGCTCTCCGCTGCCGCAGCTGGTGCACGGCGGTCCGGGCCGCGCCGGGGGTGGCGAAGAGCTGGGCGGTCTGCGGGCGGTGAAACACTACCTGCAACGCACCGCGCTCCAGGGCAGCCCGAGCATGCTGGCCGCCATCAGCCAGCAGTGGGTGCGTGGCGCCCAGGTGCAGGAGGATCGCATCCATCCTTTCCGCAAATACTTTGAAGAGCTGCAGCCTGGGGACAGCCTGCTGACCCCGCGCCGCACCCTGACCGAGACCGATATCGTTAACTTTGCCTGCCTGAGCGGGGATCATTTCTACGCCCACATGGACAAGATTGGCGCGGCGGAGTCGATTTTTGGCGAGCGCGTGGTGCATGGGTACTTCCTGATCTCCGCCGCCGCCGGGCTGTTCGTCGATGCGGGCGTCGGGCCGGTGATCGCCAACTACGGCATGGAGAACCTGCGCTTTATCGAGCCGGTTAAACCGGGCGACACCATCCAGGTGCGTCTGACCTGTAAGCGCAAGACCCTGAAGAAACAGCGCACGGCGGAAGAGAAACCGACCGGCGTGGTGGAGTGGTCCGTTGAGATCGTCAACCAGCACCAGCAGCCGGTGGCGCTTTACTCGATCCTGACCCTCGTCTCCCGCCAGCACGGCGATTTTGACGCCTGATCCCCCTCCCTACGGGTAACGTCGCGCACGTTACCCGGCTTCTGGCACATCTGACAAAACATCTGGCAAATGCAGGCAAACGGTACGCACAGCGATATTGCTATGTTGGCAATGAATAAACCGCGCGCAGAACAGCGGTCCCGAGTGGATAACAACACATACAACAGAGGTTAATCATGGGAAGCTCCTCAATCTTTTCTCCACGTAAAACGGCGCTGGCGTTGGCCGTTGCTTGTCTCTTTTCCGGTCAGGTGCTGGCTCACGGTAGCGCGGCGCATATGGTCGAGATGGACAAAACCCTGGCCGAGTTTGGCGCTGATGTGAAATGGGACGACTATGCTGGGATCTACACCATCAGCAAAGACGGGGCCTTCATCAAAGTGAAGCCGGGCGCAACCACCGCCATCGTCAACGGTAAACCGCTCACCCTACAGGCACCGGTGGTGATGAAGGACAACAAGGCCTGGATCTCCGATACCTTTGTCAACGATGTGTTCCAGTCCGGCCTCGACCAGACTTTCCAGGTGGAGAAGACCCCGCACCCGCTGAACGCCCTGTCCGCAGATGAAATTAAACAGGCTGTCGAGATTGTGAAAGCTTCACCGGACTTTAAACCTAATACCCGCTTTACCCAGATCGCCCTGGCCGAGCCGGAAAAAGCCAAAGTGTGGGACTTCGTGCTGAACGGCACGGCGGTGGATGCGCCGCGTCAGGCCAATGTCACCATGCTGGACGGCAAATTTGTTATCGAAGCGCTGGTGGATCTGAAGGATAAGAAAATCATGCACTGGGAGCCGATTAAGGACGCCCACGGCATGGTGCTGCTGGATGACTTTATGGCGGTACAGAAGATCGTCACCGGCAGCCAGGAGTATGCCGACGCGCTGAAAAAACGCGGGATTAACGACCCGGGCAAGGTGATGACCACCCCGCTGACCGTCGGTTACTTTGACGGCAAAGATGGCCTGAAACAGGAAGATCGCCTGCTGAAAGTGGTGAGTTATCTGGACACGGGCGACGGTAACTACTGGGCGCACCCGATTGAAAACCTGGTGGCGGTGGTGGATCTGGTCGAGAAGAAGATCGTTAAAATCGAAGAAGGTGCAATTGTCCCGGTGCCGATGGAGCCACGTCCTTATGATGGCCGCGACCGCGAGCCCGTCGCCCATAAACCGCTGGAGATCACCGAGCCGGAAGGCAAGAACTACACCATCACCGGCAACATGATCCACTGGCAGAACTGGGACTTCCACCTGAGCCTCGACTCCCGCGTCGGGCCCATCATTTCTACCGTCACCTTCAACGACAACGGCAAAAAACGCCAGGTGATGTATGAAGGTTCCCTGGGCGGGATGATCGTCCCTTACGGCGACCCGGACGTGGGCTGGTACTTCAAAGCTTATCTCGATTCCGGCGACTACGGTATGGGCACCCTGACCTCCCCGCTGGTGCGCGGCAAGGATGTGCCGTCTAACGCCGTGCTGCTGAATCAGACCATCCCGGATTACACCGGGGCGCCAATGGAGATCCCGCGGGCGATGGCGATTTTCGAACGCTACGCCGGGCCGGAGTATAAGCATCAGGAGATGAATCAGCCGAACGTCAGCACCGAGCGTCGTGAGCTGGTGGTGCGCTGGATCAGTACCGTCGGCAACTATGACTACATCTTCGACTGGGTGTTCCACGAAAACGGCACCATCGGCATCGATGCCGGGGCAACAGGTATCGAAGCGGTGAAAGGGGTAACGGCGAAAACCATGCACGACCCGAGCGCCAAAGAGGATACCAAATACGGAACCCTGATCGACCACAACATCGTCGGTACCACCCACCAGCACATCTATAACTTCCGTCTGGATATGGACGTAGATGGCACCAGCAACAGCCTGGTGGCGATGGATCCGGAGGTGAAGCCGAACACCGCGGGCGGACCGCGGACCAGTACCCTGCAGATCAATCAGTACAACATCGATACCGAGCAGCAGGCGGCGCAGAAATTTGACCCGGGCACTATTCGTCTGCTGAGCAACACCAGCAAAGAGAACCGCATGGGCAACCCGGTCTCTTACCAGATCATCCCGTACGCGGGCGGTACGCACCCGGTGGCCACCGGCGCGAAGTTCGCCCCTGACGAGTGGATCTATCACCGCCTGAGCTTTATGGATAAGCAGCTGTGGGTGACCCGCTACCATCCGAACGAGATGTACCCGGAAGGGAAATTCCCGAACCGCTCCAGCCAGGATCAGGGGCTGGGCCAGTTCAGCAAGGATAACGAGTCGCTGGATAAGCAGGATAACGTGGTGTGGATGACCACCGGCACCACCCACGTGGCGCGTGCGGAGGAGTGGCCGATCATGCCAACCGAGTGGGTGCACACCCTGCTCAAACCCTGGAACTTCTTCGACGAAACGCCGTCTTTGGGCAAGAAGAAAGAGGCGCAGTAAAGGGCGGTGAAAAAGCCGGGCAGATTGCCCGGCTTTTTTGTGCGGCCTGCTGCCGGGTGGCGGTTGCGCCTTACCCGGCCTACAACACCGTAGGCCCGTGCAAGCGCAGCGCCGCCGGGCAATTTCGTCGCACGATAATTAATTATCATTAACGGATTTATTTGCTGAATGTATTTGCCTGCTTATAGTTAATCATACCCATGCCGTCCGGGTTGCCTTTCTCAAAACGTTTTTCTGGTCATCACGCGAAGTTTCCCCTACGCCGCTGTATGCACATTGAGAGGTTTTCAGGATGAGATTCAATCTGATAGCAAGAAGCCTTGCGCTTGCAGGCTTTTTTATTTCCGCTGGCATTCCTGCGTTTGCCGCAGAAGCACCAAAAGACGCCGCCGCCGCTACTCAACAAGCCAATAACGCCCTCTTTAGTCAACTGCCCTTCTCCGATAACACCGACTTTACCGATGCCCATAAGGGCTTTATCGCCCCGCTCCCCACGGAGGTGATCAAAGGTGAACAAGGCAACGTGGTCTGGGATCCGCAACAATACGCGTTTATTAAAGAGGGCGATAAAGCGCCAGATACCGTCAACCCCAGCCTTTGGCGTCAGGCGCAGCTGATTAATATCAGCGGCCTGTTTGAGGTGACGGACGGGGTATATCAGATCCGAAATCTCGATCTATCGAATATGACCATTATCGAAGGGACCACTGGCATCACCGTGGTGGACCCGCTGGTGTCAGCGGAAACGGCGAAAGTCGGAATGGATCTTTATTATAAAAACCGCGGGCAGAAGCCGGTGGTAGCGGTGATTTACACTCACAGTCACGTCGACCATTACGGCGGCGTGCGCGGCGTGGTGGATGAAGCCGACGTGAAAGCCGGGAAAACCAAAATTTATGCCCCGGCCGGCTTTATGGAAGCCGCGGTGGCGGAAAACATTATGGCTGGGAACGTCATGAGCCGCCGCGCCAGCTACATGTACGGCAACCTGCTGAAGCCGGATGCCAAAGGCCAGGTCGGCGCCGGGCTGGGCACCACCACCTCCGCCGGGACCGTCACCCTGCTTGCCCCGACCAATATCATCGAGAAGGACGGCCAGAAAGAGACCATCGACGGCCTGACCTATGACTTTATGCTCGCCCCGGGCTCGGAAGCGCCGTCGGAAATGCTGTGGTTTATCGAAGAGAAAAAACTCATCGAATCCGCCGAGGATGTGACCCACACCCTGCATAACACCTACTCCCTGCGCGGGGCGAAGATCCGCGAGCCGCTGCCGTGGTCGAAATACATCAACGAAGCCATTGTGCGCTGGGGTGATAAAGCAGAAGTTCTGATGGCCCAACACCACTGGCCGACCTGGGGCAAAGAGAACGTCAATAATCTGCTGAAAAGCCAGCGCGATCTCTACCGTTATATCAACGACCAGACCTTACGTATGGCGAATCAGGGTCTGACCCGGGACGAAATCGCCGCCAACTTCAAGCTGCCGGATTCGCTGGCACACACCTGGGCGAACCGCGGTTACTACGGCTCGGTGAGCCATGACGTGAAGGCCACCTACGTGCTCTATCTCGGCTGGTTCGACGGCAACCCGGCGACTCTGGATGAGCTACCGCCGGAAGAGGCCGCGAAGAAATTCGTTGAGTATATGGGCGGCGCGGATGCCATTCTGCAGAAGGCCAAAACCGACTTCGACCAGGGGAACTATCGCTGGGTGGCGCAGGTGGTGAGCAAGGTGGTGTTCGCCGATCCGAACAACCAGGCGGCCCGTAATCTGGAGGCGGATGCGCTGGAGCAGCTGGGTTATCAGGCGGAGTCTGGCCCGTGGCGTAACTTCTACCTCACCGGCGCGCAGGAGCTGCGTAACGGCGTGGTGAAAGGCCCGACCCCGAATACTGCCAGCCCGGATACGGTGCGGGCGATGACCCCGGAGATGTTCTTCGACTATCTGGCGGTGCATATTAACGGCGAGAAAGCCGGGACGGCGAAATCGGTGTTTAATATCGATCTGGGCAGCGACGGCGGCAAGTACAAGCTGGAGCTGGAGAACGGAGTGCTGAACCACACCGCCAATGCCGAAGCCACCGATGCTGACGCCACCATTACGCTTAACCGCGACACGCTAAATAAAATCATCCTCAAGGAGACCACCCTGAAACAGGCTGAGGAGAGCGGTGCGGTGAAGGTGACGGGCGACGGGACGAAACTGGATACCATGCTGGGTTATATGGACAAGTTTGAGTTCTGGTTCAACATTGTGACGCCGTAACTTTTTGTTGCCGGGTGGCGGCTGCGCCTTACCTGGCCTACGGAATATGCGATCCCGTAGGCCCGTGCAAGCGCAGCGCCGCCGGGCATCAATACCGCACGCACACCGATTTAGTTTCACACCAGCCATCCAGCCAGTCCGGGCCGAAGTCGCGGCCGGTGCCGGACTGCTTCATGCCGCCGAACGGCAGGTTGGCATCGATCAGCGTGTGGCTGTTTACCCACACCGTGCCGGCCTGCAGGCGATCGGTGTACTCCAGCGCCTTGCTGATGTTTTGCGTCCAGACGCTGGCGGTCAGACCGTACTCGGTGTCGTTCGCCAGGCGCAACGCTTCTTCGCCGTCGGCGACGCGCACCAGGTTCACCACCGGACCAAACACCTCTTCGCGGGTCAGACGCAGGCTGGCGTCCGGGTTGACCACCAGCGTCGGCGAAACGTAATACCCCTTGCCGTTCGGGCCGCGATTACCGACGATCAGCTCGGCCTGACGCGACTGCGCCTCGTCGAGGAAGGTCTGCACTTTGTCACAGTGGGCACGGGAGACCAGCGGGTTGATGTGCGCTTCCTGGGACATTCCCGGCCCGACGCTCAGGGACTTCACCGCCTGCTCAAAGCCGCTCACCAGGGTATCAAACAGTGGCGCTTCGATGTAAATCCGCGAGCTTGCCGCACAGACCTGGCCCTGGTTCAGGAAGCTGCCGGTCATCAGCCCTTCGATAACCCACGCCGGATCCGCATCTTTCAGGACGATAGCCGGGTTTTTACCGCCCAGCTCCAGGGTCACACCCAGCAGGCGATCGGCGGCCGCGCGCGCAATCTGTTTCCCGGTGGCGGTTGAGCCGGTGAAGCTCACTTTGGCGATATGCGGATGGTTGGTCAGCGCAGCACCGCACACTGCCCCGCTGCCGGTCACCACGTTAAAGACGCCGTCCGGGATCCCGGCAACGCTAGCCAGTTCGGCCACGCGCAGCAACGTCAACGGCGTCGTTTCCGACGGTTTGATCACAATAGAGCACCCTGCCGCCAGGGCGGGCATCACTTTCCACATGCCGATCAGCAGCGGGAAGTTCCACGGCACGATCCCGGCCACCACGCCAATCGGCTCTTTGCGGGTCCACGCCTGATAGCGGGCCCCCTGCGGCATCGGAATGGAGAGATCCAGCGTCTTGCCGGAAATTTTGGTGGTCAGCCCGGCGGTGTAGCGCATCCAGTTTAGGGTGCAGCCCACTTCAAAGGCGCGGGAGATGTTAATGGATTTGCCCTGCTCCAGGGTCTCGAGCTGGGCCAGCTCCTCGGTGTGCTGCTCCACCAGATCGGCAAAGCGCAGCAGAATACGTTCACGTTCCGCAGGCAGTTTACCTGACCAGCTGCGGGCCACGAAAGCGCGCCAGCCGGACATCACCGCGCGGTCCACATCCTGCGCGCTGGCATCGGCCGTCGAGGCAATCACCTGGCCGGTGGCCGGGTTAAAGATCTCCAGACGCTTTTCGCTGTCGGAGGCGGACTGGCCTCCCTCAATCCAGAGGCCATGTTGGCGATCCAGAAATTGCTGCACGCTGGGCAGTACGTCGACCTGTGTATCAGACATAGCGATTCCTTATTATTCGCAGGGTGTCAACGCAGTCTAAGATGGCTTTGCCGAATGCGCTTTTATCTCTGTGACATTCGCTTTGTCCGCTGTGACAGGCACCGCAAAACGCGACAATACCGCCGTTTCGCTCTGTTGGGCAGCGGAGTTTTTGCCTGGATTTCGCCCCATGTCACGGGTATCTCGAAACATAAATGCAACAATGTTTAAACATTGACGACGTAGCGGGTATGACATGTTTGCAGATGAACAGGACAACTACCAGCGCTGGCTGGCGCAGATTAACCAGGTTTGCGGCAGTTTTGCTGCCCGGCCGATGAGCGGTGAGTTTTATGGCGAGCTGGAAGCAACCTGGACCGGCAACCTGAAACTGAGCACCGTTACTGCTGGTGGGGTGAATCTGTTTCGTACCCGTCAGGAGATCAAGACCAGCAACGACGCCTGGTTCTACACCGTGTTTCAGCTGGAAGGCGAAGCGGGACTGGAGCAGGATGACCGTCAGATTGTGCTGAACGCCGGGGATATCACCCTGATTGACGCCTCCCGCCCCTGCTCGATCTACTGGCCGGAAAAATCACGTCAGATCTCGCTCCTGCTGCCGCGTCAGATCCTCGAGCAGCACTTTCGCTTTCAGGAAGTGACCTGCGCGCAAAAGCTCTCCCGCAGCCTGCCCACCGTCCAGCTTAGCTATCGCCTGCTGCAGGACAGCATGAACAACCCGGCATTAAGCGAAACCGAAAGCGAAGCCGCCCTCGAAGCGATGGTCTGCCTGCTGCGCCCGGTATTGCAGCAGCGTGACAGCGTGACGCCGCGCAAGGAACGTCAGTTCACCCATGTGCTGAGCCTGATCGACGACCATATTCAGGCCGAGCACCTGCGCCCGGAGTGGATTGCCTCGGAGTGTGGAATGTCGGTGCGGAGCCTGTACCGAATGTTTGCCGAGAAAGGGCTGGTGGTGGCGCAGTACATTAAAAATCGTCGTCTGGATCTGTGCGCGCAGATGCTGCGCGCCACCGGCGACGATGAAAAGCTGGCGGGGATTGGCTACAGCTGGGGGTTTACCGATCACAGCCACTTCTCCACGGCCTTCAAGCAGCGTTTTGGCGTGTCGCCTGGCGAATACCGCAAACGCCACCGCTGATCACTTCTGCATCCACTTGCCGTTGATCCCCTGGACATACTCGCCGGGGTTAGCGCGCGATACCAGCTTTGTGCCGGCCATTTTCGCCACTTCATCCACCGGAAGGTTATTGCTGTCGGCAAGCTTCTGATAACTGTCGGTGCGGGCCTTGTTGATCTGCTCCACCAGCGCCAGCGTCTCGCGATCCTGACTTCGCGGCGCAATATAACCGCTCAGGGTTTCACCGACCCGTCCGGCGCTGCGGGCCTCGTTGAGGGTCAGCGCCAGCGCGGGCGCACAGAGCCCCAGCGTCAATATCATCAGCGGGATGAATTTTTTCATGGCAACCTCAGAACAGATCGCTGCGTGATTTCAGCAGCGTCTCGACGTCTTTATCCACTTTGATATGGATTTCATGTTCAATTTTAACGTTCATGTTGATGGTGATTGGCTCTTTCGACGCCGCCACTTCGATCCTCGGCGTACAGCCTGTCAGCGTCAGGATCACAATCGCGGTGAACCCACCGGCCAGCTTTTTCATGGTTGTTCCTTACATTCCTTGCCTGTCGGGCAGCGGTTATCCGGTAATGCTGCGTGTTGCTCCAGCCAGGTCTGCAGGTTGTCACCAAAACGCAGGCTGCGCCAGAGGGTAAACAGGTTCTCCTGATGGGTGTAGTTGAGGTTAACGGCTTGCGTCTGGTCCCCGGAACGGCTGGCGCCACGCAGGGTCGATGCCAGGGTTAATTCACCCAGATTATCTACATTGAGTGTCGTCCACGACTGCGAAATTTCCATATAGCGAAGCCAGTTAATCGCCCCTGCCGCACTGTTATCTTTGACGAGGGCATCAGCGGTGTCCTGGTCGAGACGCAGGGTCATCGGGCCAGAATTGGTCAGCCAGCCATCTTTGATGATCCACTTGTCGTTGTCCAGCCAGAACGGCAGCGCCCCGCTGAACGGCCCGGACAAGGTAAACTGTTTCGGATTAATAGCGCTAATCAACTCGCTGGAGGAGATATTAGTCACCCGCAACAGGGCCGCGTCGTGCTGCGGCATCCGTAGCTGCTGCATGGTCACTTTGCCCCCCAGCAGATCCACGCTGACGTCGGTGAGCAGGAGCGGATTCGCTTCGCTCCAGGGGTAGTCGCCCTGCAAATCGGCGGTGATGTTGCGGGCCGTGACCTGATTGATCACTTCGCCGATGCGTAACGTCACCGGACCGCGCGTGCCCAGCGACCAGGTGCCTTCGCTGAAGCGGAACGGCAGAACAAAATCGACACCATTGATTTTGTTATCGGGCATCCAGACGCTGCCGCTTTTCACCACCCCGTGGCCCCCGGCCTCAAAGCCCTGATCGGCCGCTGCGGAGAACGCCACCTGAGCGTACAGCTCTCCTTCGCGCAGGGTCATTTTCCACTCCGGCGGCACCAGCGGCTGGAAGACGGTCAGGGACTGCTTAGGCCACCAGGCCTGGCCGCGCAGACGCTCCCCGTCCCAGCGCCCGTTCAGCTGCACCGGGCCGATCGCTTCGGCGTTGAGGGTGCCTTTGAACCGGAACAGAGTCGGATCGCTGCCATCGACGCTGAATTTGACCGTCGACGGTGGTAATACGCTGCCGCCGGTGAAGGTGGTTTCCCCGGCGTCAAAGGATAACGCGCCGCTGAAGTGTGGCCGGGCGGGATCGCGCTGCCAGCGGATCGGGCTGTCCAGCACCATTCGCGGGACGCTGGCATGCATCGAGCCGTACTTCAGCTGGTCGAACCCGGTTGAGAGTTCGCTCAGTTCAATCACGCTGTCGCGCCACTCGCCCCTGCCCGCCACGTCCCAGCGGGCCTGCATCGGGGTGAAGTTGCCTTCCCCCCAGTAGCGCCACTGCCACAAGCCGCTATCCGGCAGGAAATCATTGGCCCGACCGTCGAGGTGCAGGGTGAAATCCCCCATCTCCCGCTCGTGGGCGCGCAAAATCGCCTGCAGGCGACCGTCAATCCCCTTGCGGGTCAGCGCCACCCCGGCCAGCGGCCAGCGCACTTCATCGATATTCAGGGAATCAATAATTCGCCCGCGGGAGCGTAGCAGCGCACCTGGCGCAAAGGCCAGCCGGGGCTCGGCCAGGCTACCGGTCAGCATGGCGGGCAACCCAACATAGAGGATCAGATCGTTCTGTTTGGCCACGCCGGTAAGCTGCAGCGGCATAGCGCTATTATCCATGCTCAGCTTGCCGGGACCAAAGCTCAGTACCGCGTTGCCTTTCCCGGCATCGCCCTGGGTCAGGACGTTCATCCGCCCGCTGATAACGGCGCGCTCGGTGCCCTGCTGCCAGTTGTCGATCTTCAGCCCCAGGCGACCGCTCAGGGGAACACCCGCACGATCCCAGCGCCAGCGACCGTCGCTGATAGTCAGCTGGTCGGGCGTGATCTGCCAGGGGAGATCCAGCAGCGGCTCGCCACTCTCCCGCTCAACCATCACCAGCTGGCCCTGATTGTCCTGCCACGACAGATCGGCATCCACCAGCGACGGGAGCTGCGGCACCGAGAAGGTCGCTGCCGCATGCCCCTGCACCGGCAGGCCGTCCGGCACCAGCGGCAGGGTAAATTCCCCCACCAGGGTCACGGGCTGGGGGTTATCGGGCAGATTGAGCGTGACGTCGCTGACGGTCAGAGAACGTCCCCGGAGTGTGCCACGCAGACTAAACTGATCTCCGTGGTAAGTGATCTCCTGTCGCGTTGGAGTCAGCGAGGCGGTTAGCTTCCCCTGCCACTGTTGCCAGGGAGAGAGCGTCAGGCGCTCGATGGTCAGCCAGGTATTGGGCAGTAGCGACTGCCACTCGGCCAGCGTTCGCGGTGCGGCGGGCGTGGACTCACTGGCGGGGATTTTACTCAGGCAGGCACTGTTGAGATCCAGCCCGGCGATGTCGATTTTCCAGCGGCTCGGGTGGCTGAGGGTAGCGTCTTCGATGCGGGCGATTTCGCAGTCGTCTACCAGATAGCGCAGATCGGCGATCACCAGTGCGTTGCGGGTCAGGCGCGGGCTTTTTTCAAACGCGATCCGGGTACCGGCAGGCAGCCAGATCCCGGCAAGCGTAGGAACCCACTGCGCAAGGGTCAGCAGCAGCGTCAGCGGCAAAAGAACGATCAGCAGCAGTAGCGCGATTGCGGCTTTGTATTTACCCCTCATGGGCAGTTAATATCCTGATTTAGCGAAAAAATTAGCCGACAGTATGGAATATTGTGGCATGTTTCGTCAGGCAGGTGAAGCGAAGGCCTGTTTAAGAATAGATGTGTTAATTATGAATGTGAGCGTTTTTAATCTTCGCCCACGCCCATTTATGGCAACAAAAAACCGCCCGGAGGCGGTTTAGAAAAGCGGTTTCTGACCCTATCTTCTGATTACATCAGGGTCATCAGGATCCAGCGGGTCATTCACATCAGGTATGTCATCACCCGGGAGGAGTGGATCGGTGTCACCCGGGAGGGGATCGCTGCCACCAGGAAGTGGTTCATCATCAGGAATGGGATCAATATAGTCGGGACGATCAGCCATAAAGCCTCCGTCAAACTGCGTTATGAGAGGTTATTTTGATTTACCTGGTTTCTGTTTGGTCTGCTCATCTTGATTCTTTTGCGGCTGCTTAGGTTGTTCTTTTGAGACATGTTGTGCGGTGGATTTCATTTTGAAACTCCGATTGTAGATGCAGCAAGTCGCCACCCTAAAACTATAAGTTACGCTTATAGTTATATCGAGCGAGACGGCAGTAAATTAATTTTATGCTGTTGTTTTATTTACGTTTATTGTGAGATGAAACAAGCGCCTTCTCTATTTCACCTGCGGGAGGTGGGATGGTGTAAAATCATTCTCAGAACTTATTGAATTCAATAATATTTTATAATTTGTATGATTATTTTAATCATGCTAACGTAGTTCCAAAATCACTGGAGAAAGTCTTATGAAACTCGCGGTATATAGCACAAAGCAGTACGACAAAAAGTATCTGCAACATGTTAACGAGGGATATGGATTCGAACTTGAATTTTTCGACTTTCTGCTTAACGAAAAAACAGCCAAAACGGCCCACGGCTTCGATGCGGTCTGTATTTTTGTTAACGACGACGGCAGTCGCCCAGTGCTGGAAGAGTTAAAAAGACAGGGCGTGAAGTACATCGCGCTGCGCTGCGCGGGCTTCAACAATGTTGACCTCGACGCGGCCAAAGAGCTGGGTCTGCAGGTGGTGCGCGTGCCGGCCTACTCTCCGGAAGCAGTGGCTGAACATGCCATCGGCCTGATGATGTCCTTAAACCGTCGTATTCACCGTGCTTATCAACGTACCCGTGATGCCAACTTCTCGCTGGAAGGGCTGACCGGTTTCACCATGTACGGCAAAACTGCCGGGGTGATCGGCACCGGTAAAATCGGTATCGCGGCGCTGCGGATCCTGAAAGGCTTTGGTATGCGCCTGCTGGCGTTCGACCCGTATCCAAGCGCTGCCGCGCTGGAGATGGGCGTGGAGTATGTCGACCTGGCAACCCTGTATGCCGAGTCAGACGTCATCTCCCTGCACTGCCCGCTGACCGCAGACAATTACCATCTGCTGAACCAGAGCGCATTTGACCAGATGAAAGACGGCGTGATGATCGTTAACACCAGCCGCGGTGGCCTTGTGGACTCTCAGGCGGCCATTGAAGCGCTGAAAACGCAAAAAATCGGCGCACTGGGGATGGACGTATATGAGAACGAACGGGATCTGTTCTTTGAAGATAAGTCCAACGACGTGATCCAGGATGACGTGTTCCGTCGCCTCTCCGCCTGCCACAACGTGCTGTTTACCGGCCATCAGGCGTTCCTGACCGCCGAGGCGCTGATCAGTATTTCGGAGACCACGTTGGGGAACCTGAGCCAGCTCGAGAAAGGCGAAGCGAGCCCGAACGCGCTGTTCTGAGTGACGTAATTCCCCCTCTCCCTCAAGGGAGAGGGAACAACCCCCGCCAGGTTTTCAGATTTTCCCGCAAGACAATTCCCGCCAGCGCAATAGACTATGCATTAGATATTTATGAAGTGAATACATTGAGAAGAACCATGAAAATGCTCGTCGCAGTAACGATCCTCAGCATGGCGCTGGCAGGTTGTGTCAATCCAGGAAAAGCCTCTGTTCAGGAAGAACAGCTTCAGCAGCACCGCTTCGTGCTGCAAAGTATCAACGGCACCGCCATCAACCCGGCCAACACCCCGCCGGAAATCGCCTTTGGAGAAGACCTGGCCGTATCCGGTGTGATGTGTAACCGCTTCAACGGACAAGGCAAGCTGTCAGATGGCGAGCTCAAGGTGAAAGCGCTCGCCATGACGCGAAAACTGTGTACCGAACCCCAGCTCAACGACCTGGACCACGCGATCGGCACAATGCTGCGTAACGGCACGCAGGTCGATCTGACGGAAGACGTGTTAACCCTGGCGACGGCAGAGACGACGCTGGTCTTTAAACGCGCAGAGTAATCAGTAAGCCCCGCATGAACCGCCGGCAAGCGACTGTTCATTGCAGCGTTTGCCGTTAGGTAGCGCACACATGCCGATGGCCGAGCCATCCAGCTGACGCGCAATGGACAGCGACCCGCCAATCATGGCGCAATTCGCCTCGCCGGAACTGGACATCGCCGCTCTCATCCCCGGCGCGACGTGCGCGGCGGTAGCCTGCTGTACTGGTTCATTGCTACAGGCCGACAGTAACAAAGCGGCACACCCTACCCAAAATGCTGCGCGCATAATCTCTCCCCCTATTGAATTGCAAAACCTATGCATAATAGGCATCCCACGTCCTGCCGTCGAGAGCCGAAGCGCGGTTTTCTGCGCTGTCAAAACAATTGCAGACTATTTTCAGGCAAAAGTTTGATCAAACCATTGATGGCATTAATAAGCAGGACACAAAAGCGAAAATCGTTTCAGCGGGCCTTTGCTAAAATAAAAAGATAACTACAGGACGCGTCGACGTGTCACGGGTCCCTTTTTCTTTGCGCAATGTAAGGGTGTCATATGCAAACTATTGACGGGAATGGCGCAGTCGCGTCCGTCGCGTTTCGCACCAGTGAAGTGATCGCCATTTATCCCATTACACCCAGCTCAACCATGGCTGAACAGGCGGATGCCTGGGCCGGAAACGGGCTGAAGAACGTCTGGGGCGATGTCCCTCGCGTGGTCGAAATGCAGTCAGAAGCCGGGGCGATTGCTACCGTCCACGGCGCGCTGCAGACCGGGGCGCTGTCCACCTCCTTCACCTCGTCGCAGGGGTTGCTGCTGATGATCCCGACGCTGTACAAGCTGGCGGGACAGCTCACCCCCTTCGTGCTGCACGTCGCAGCGCGCACCATCGCCACCCACGCCCTGTCGATTTTTGGCGATCACTCCGATGTGATGGCCGTGCGCCAGACCGGCTGCGCTCTGCTCTGTTCCGCCAGCGTGCAGGAGGCGCAGGATTTTGCCCTCATCTCCCACATGGCGACGCTGAAAAGCCGGGTGCCGTTTATCCATTTCTTCGACGGGTTCCGTACCTCGCACGAGATTAACAAGATCGTGTCGATATCCGACGACACCATCCGCAGCCTGCTCCCGCAGGCGGAGATTGACGCCCACCGCGCCCGCGCGCTGAATCCGGAGCATCCGGTGATCCGCGGCACCTCCGCCAACCCGGATACGTACTTCCAGTCCAGGGAAGCTACCAACCCGTGGTACAACGCGGTCTATGACCACGTGGAGCAGGCGATGACCGATTTTGCCGCCGCCACCGGACGCGAGTACAAACCGTTCGAGTATTACGGCCATCCGCAGGCGGAGCGCGTGATTGTCATCATGGGGTCGGCCATCGGCACCTGTGAAGAGGTGGTGGATGAGCTGCTGAGCCAGGGCGAAAAAGTGGGGGTGCTGAAAGTGCGCCTGTATCGCCCGTTCTCCGCGAAACACCTGCTGGCGGTATTGCCGGAAAGCGTGCGGTCGGTGGCGGTGCTGGATCGTACCAAAGAGCCGGGCGCCCAGGCCGAGCCGCTCTATCTCGACGTGATGACCGCCCTGGCCGAGGCCTTCAACGGCGGCGAGCGCGAGACACTCCCGCGGGTGATTGGCGGACGCTATGGCCTCTCCTCCAAAGAATTTGGCCCGGATTGCGTGCTGGCGATCTTCAACGAGCTGAGCGCTGCGAAGCCGAAGCCGCGCTTCACCGTCGGTATCTATGACGATGTGACCAATCTGTCGCTGTCGTTGCCGGAAAATACCCTGCCCTCCACCGCGAAGTTGGAAGCGCTGTTTTACGGTCTGGGCAGCGATGGCAGCGTGTCGGCCACCAAAAATAACATCAAGATCATCGGTAACTCCACGCCGTGGTATGCCCAGGGCTATTTCGTCTATGACTCGAAAAAAGCCGGGGGCCTGACGGTTTCTCACCTGCGCGTCAGCGAGCAGCCGATCCGCTCGGCCTATCTGGTGTCGCAGGCCGATTTCGTCGGCTGCCACCAGCTGCAGTTTATCGACAAATACCAGATGGCCGAGCGCCTGAAACCGGGCGGGATATTCCTGCTCAATACCCCCTACAGTGCCGATGAGGTCTGGGGGCGGCTGCCGCAGGAAGTACAGGCGGTGCTGAACCAGAAAAAAGCCAAATTCTATATCGTTAATGCGGCAAAAATCGCCCGTGAGTGCGGCCTGGCAGCACGTATTAACACCGTTATGCAGATGGCGTTTTTCCATCTGACGAAGATCCTGCCGGGCGACAGCGCCCTGATGGAACTCCAGGGGGCGATCGCCAAAAGCTACAGCAGCAAAGGCCAGGAGCTGGTGGAACGCAACTGGCAGGCGCTGGCCCTGGCGCGGGAGTCGCTGGCGGAGGTGCCGTTGCAACCGGTGAATGCTCACAGCCCGAACCGTCCGCCGGTGGTTTCCGATGCCGCGCCGGATTTTGTCAAAACCGTTACCGCCGCGATGCTGGCCGGTCTGGGCGATGCCCTGCCGGTCTCCGCCCTGCCGCCGGACGGCACCTGGCCGATGGGGACCACCCGCTGGGAAAAACGCAATATCGCCGAAGCGATCCCGATCTGGAAAGAGGAGTTGTGTACCCAGTGTAACCACTGCGTGGCGGCCTGCCCGCACTCCGCCATTCGCGCCAAAGTCGTCTCGCCTGAGGCAATGGAGAGCGCCCCGGCCAGCCTGCACTCGCTGGATGTGAAATCCCGCGACATGCGCGGCCAGAAATATGTCCTGCAGGTGGCACCGGAAGATTGCACCGGCTGTAACCTGTGCGTGGAAGTCTGCCCGGCGAAAGATCGCCAGAACCCGGAGATCAAGGCTATCAATATGATGTCGCGCCTTGAGCATGTGGAAGAGGAGAAGGTGAATTACGACTTCTTCCTCGACCTGCCGGAAATCGATCGCAACAGCCTCGAGCGCATTGATATTCGTACCTCGCAGCTGATCACCCCGCTGTTCGAATACTCCGGAGCCTGTTCCGGCTGCGGCGAAACGCCGTACATCAAGCTGCTGACCCAGCTGTATGGCGACCGGATGCTGATCGCCAACGCCACCGGCTGTTCGTCAATTTATGGCGGCAACCTGCCGTCAACGCCGTACACCACCGACGCCAACGGCCGCGGCCCGGCGTGGGCCAACTCGCTGTTCGAGGATAACGCCGAGTTTGGTCTGGGCTTCCGCTTAACGGTGGATCAGCATCGGGTGCGCGTGATGCGTCTGCTGGAACAGTTTGCCGACAACATCCCGGCCGAGCTGAACAGCGCCCTGCACAGCGAGGCTACGCCGGACGTGCGTCGTCAGCAGGTGGCGGAGCTGCGTCAGCATCTGAGGGGCGTCGAAGGGGCTGAACAGCTGTTAACCGATGCCGATGCGCTGGTCGAGAAATCGATCTGGCTGATTGGCGGTGACGGCTGGGCCTATGACATCGGCTTTGGCGGCCTGGATCATGTCCTCAGTCTGACCGAGAACGTCAATATTCTGGTGCTGGATACCCAGTGTTACTCCAATACCGGCGGCCAGGCGTCAAAAGCGACGCCGCTGGGGGCGGTAACCAAGTTTGGCGAGCATGGCAAACGCAAGGCGCGCAAAGATTTGGGGGTCAGCATGATGATGTACGGTCATGTGTATGTAGCGCAGATCTCGCTGGGGGCGCAGCTGAACCAGACCGTGAAGGCGATTCAGGAGGCGGAAGCCTATCCGGGTCCGTCGCTGATCATCGCATATAGCCCATGCGAGGAGCACGGCTACGATCTGGCCCTGAGCCACGATCAGATGCGCCAGCTGACGGCTACCGGCTTCTGGCCGCTGTATCGCTTCGACCCGCGTCGTGCCGATGAGGGTAAGCTGCCGCTGGCACTGGACTCCCGTCCACCGTCGGATGCGCTGGCAGAGACGCTGATGCAGGAGCAACGCTTCCGTCGTCTCAATGCCCAGCAGCCCGAAGTGGCAGAGCAGCTGTGGAAGGATGCCGCCGCCGATCTGCAAAAACGCTACGACTTCCTGGCGCAGCTTGCCGGGAAAGCCGAAAAGTCGGCCAGCGAATAACACGTATAGCCCGGCATGTCCGGGCTTTCCTTTGGCTATAAAAAAACCCGCCAGGAAAGTACTGGCGGGTGATCCTGTTCAGCAATAAATATCAGTTATGAATCAGCAAAGTATTTATCAAATAAACGGACAAAAATACTACAGGCATATAACAAACCAGAGTCTACTGAGTTTATTGAGAAATGAGTAATTTTTGTTTTATATATTTTTATTTAATGTATTCACTAGAGTTATGACTGTTTCATTAGCAGCAAATCCTTGAGAATTCACTTAATTGGTAACAATTATGCTTTTTCGCTGGGAGAGAGAGTGAATTAGCATGTGACCACTTTCCACAGCAGAAAGTTCAATGGAAAGTTTAAAAATATTAAATATAAAAACAGCATAAGGAATAGTCACAATGCAAAGAAAAGTACTGGCTCTGATGATCCCTGCCCTGTTAATGGCAGGCGCAGCAAATGCCGCTGAAATTTATAATAAGGACGGCAACAAATTAGATCTCTACGGTAAAGTTGACGGTCTGCACTATTTCTCCGACGACAGCGGTGCTGACGGCGACCAGACCTATATGCGTATCGGCTTTAAAGGCGAAACCCAGATCAACGATATGCTCACCGGTTATGGCCAGTGGGAATATAACATTCAGGCAAACAACACTGAAGGTTCATCAAATCAGTCCTGGACCCGTCTGGCGTTTGCTGGTCTGAAATTCGACCAGTACGGTTCCTTCGATTATGGCCGTAACTACGGCGTGCTGTACGACGTGGAAGGCTGGACCGATATGCTGCCAGAGTTCGGCGGCGACACCTACACCAAAGCCGATAACTTCATGACCGGTCGTGCGAACGGCGTGGCGACCTACCGTAACAACGATTTCTTTGGCATGGTTGAAGGCCTGAACGTCGCCCTGCAGTATCAGGGTAACAACGAAGGCAGCGGTAACGGTAACGAAGGCACCAACAACAGCAATGGTCGTGACGTGCGTCATGAGAACGGCGACGGCTTCGGTATCTCCACCTCCTACGACTTCGGTATGGGGTTCAGCGCGGCGGTGGCCTACACCTCTTCTGACCGTACCAATGCACAGGTTAACGAAACCACCGCGGGCGGCGACAAAGCGGACGCATGGACTACTGGTCTGAAATATGACGCCAACAACATCTACCTGGCGGCGATGTACTCTGAAACCCGCAACATGACCCCATATGGCAATCAGGAAGATGCGGTCGCGAACAAAACCCAGAACTTCGAAGTGACGGCTCAGTACCAGTTTGATTCCGGCCTGCGTCCGGTGGTCTCTTACCTGCAGTCTAAAGGTAAAGACCTGGGCAACGGTCAGGACGATCAGGATCTGGTTAAATATGCTGAAGTCGGTGCGGCTTACTACTTCAACAAAAATATGTCCACCTACGTTGATTATAAAATCAACCTGCTGGACGAAGACGATCAGTTCTATAAAGACAATGGCATCGGCACCGATGACATTGTCGCCGTCGGTCTGGTTTACCAGTTCTGATGAAATTAGCCCGCGTTACCGCGCGGGCTAATGCTTTACATCCCATGCCGCTTTGCGTTCAAATTTTGTTGCGCCGCTCAACCTTTCTGATACAAGATAAATCTTATGTCTGCCCGGCTGTAGAGGACTCGCTATTGTGAACCATCATTCTGTTAAATCTTCGCGCATCGCCTCGATTGCCTACGACACAAGCAACGAGACGCTGGAAGTCCGTTTTAGGGATCACAGCGCCTGGCAATATCAGTCCGTCCCTGTGCGTATTTTTAACGATTTCCTGAGTGTGGTTTCAAAGGGACGTTTCTATGACGGGGTGGTGAAAGGCAAATTCAAAGAGAGAAAAATTGCCTGATCGCACATCCGCTGTGCCCATGACCTGCCCTGATAAATGGCTGCGCTAGCTGTCTTTAGCGCGATAGCTCAGCACACCGGCCACACCGCCACCCCCGTCGTTAGGGTGGTGTCTTCCCTCCATCACCAGCACCTCCGGGAAATCAAACGGCGAGACGCCCTCAAGGCAGGCGACGTTGACCCCATACTGATCCGGCGTTGAACGCCGCTGGTGGAAGGTGTAAATCCCGCAGACCGAACAAAAATAGTGCACTGCCGCCCGGGTATTAAACCGGTATTCGGTCAGCAGCGACGCACCCTGAATAATGTCCAGCCCGGATAACGGCGCGGAGACCGCGATTGCCCCGCGCATCCGGCAGAACGAGCAGTTACAACGCCGGATAGTGTTGAACCCGTCCGAGAGTTCAACGGTAAACCTGACCGCACCACAGTGACACTGCCCAGCGACTTTATTTGCCATAACTGGCTCCTTTCCGATAAGCATGACCCACACGGACGGCGTGACGGAACGCCGCATACCGGCTAAGTGTAAGCCAGCCTCCTCCTCTGCGCCGTTATCAGCGGCGGCTAAATTCCTCCGCACTCTTTTTCAGCCACGCCTCCTGAAAGAGTTGTTCTGAGTAGGTGAGTTTCATGACCGGCGCTAAATACGGGGCATCGAGCTCGATTAAATCATTTTCATTCTGGTATTTGGCGTATTTGTCACCGGCGAAAGAGATCTGTTTTTTCAGCGCCACATATTTATGTTCGAGCATACTCTCAACTTCATCAAATCGCGTCTTATCCAGCTCAAGCATAATCGCGGTGATCCGTCCCGCTTTATTGAAGATAACCGCATTATTTTTTGCGCCCTCTAATCCCAGTTCATTATTGGGAATAGAGAAAATATCACCGTCGCTCCACTTACTGCGCCCCTCATGCTGGGCAGAAGGATAAGCTTTAATGAACTGCTGCAGCGTGGTTTTACCTAACGTCAGCCCCATCGCCGTGGTATCTGCTTTTGCGGATGAAAATACTGCCAGTAAAACAAACATACCTATCAGTAATTGCCACTGTTTACCCATCGTTAGCACCTCATCGTATCAGTCGTGTTTTTGCTGACTATCGCCTTCAGTACCTGTCTCTTCTCTATCGTACAGAATTGATCTTCAACAACACATGGGCCTTTTTGATGAGGACCCAGGGCCGATACAGCACTACTTACTGAGCGCCGTCAGGGTGGCGCGGGCGGGTGAAGGCATAAAAAAGCCACCAGCGAATGCCGGTGGCGTGGGCATGACGCACGGTCAGCTATTTTTTGACGGGTTGGGGCTTTTTATCGCCCGACTCCGGGGCCTCGCGTGGGTCATCTTTTTCAACATACTGCATGACTACCTCCCGTTTTATGGATGGACTACAACTATAGCGTCTATTGTTTAAAACCAGCCAGGCGGCAGGCGTTTGCTGTAAAACGTGCTGACATTCACCGCCGTAATCCGTACCATACACGCCATACTTTTTCATGTTGACCTGCTGCCCCCCATCTTAACGGTGGGCCGCCTGGGCGGCTTTAGCCACAAACGAATTGAGCCACTATTAAATGTCGCAAAATCAAGAAATTACCAAGAAAGACCAGTACAACCTCAACAAACTGCAAAAGCGTCTGCGCCGTAACGTCGGCGAAGCCATTGCGGATTACAACATGATTGAAGAAGGCGACCGCATCATGGTCTGCCTGTCTGGCGGCAAAGACAGCTACACCCTGCTCGAAATCCTGCGCAATCTTCAGCAAAGCGCACCGGTCAATTTCTCATTAATTGCCGTCAACCTGGATCAGAAGCAGCCAGGATTCCCGGAACATATCCTGCCGGAATATCTGGAGCAGCTGGGCGTTGAGTACAAAATTGTCGAAGAGAACACCTACGGCATCGTCAAAGAGAAGATCCCCGAAGGCAAAACCACCTGCTCGCTCTGCTCCCGCCTGCGTCGTGGCATTCTGTACCGCACGGCTACCGAACTGGGTGCGACCAAGATTGCCCTCGGTCACCACCGCGATGACATCTTACAGACGCTGTTCCTGAACATGTTCTACGGCGGCAAAATGAAAGGCATGCCACCGAAGCTGATGAGCGATGACGGGAAGCACATTGTGATCCGTCCCCTCGCCTACTGCCGCGAGAAGGACATCGAGCGTTTTTCCGAGGCGAAAGCCTTCCCGATCATTCCGTGCAACCTGTGTGGCTCCCAGCCGAACCTGCAGCGTCAGGTGATTGGCGATATGCTGCGCGACTGGGACAAACGTTATCCGGGCCGCATCGAGACCATGTTCAGCGCGATGCAGAACGTGGTGCCTTCGCACCTGAGCGATATCAACCTGTTTGATTTCAAAGGGATTAAGCACGGTTCAGAAGTGGTGAACGGTGGCGATCTGGCATTCGATCGCGAAGAGATCCCGATGCAGCCGGCGGGCTGGCAGCCTGAAGAAGATGACGCTCAACTGGATGAGATGCGTCTGAACGTTATTGAAGTGAAGTAAATCGTTAAGCGTCTCAGCAATCGCGCTGAGACGCTCTCCCGCCCGCTTATTTCAGCAGACGAACCTTGCAGGTTTTGCCTTTAATCTTGCCGTTTTGCAGCTGTTTCCACGCCTTCTGTGCCACTGACTGACGCACTGCCACATAGACGTGCGCCGGATGCACCGCGATTTTGCCAATATCGGCACCGTCCAGCCCAATATCACCCGTCAGCGCACCCAGCACATCACCCGGACGCATTTTGGCTTTTTTACCGCCGTCGATACAGAGCGTCGCCATCCCGGCAACCAGCGGCACAACGCTGACATTGGCCGGGGCATCGACCCAGTTGAGCTTAATTTGCAGCATTTCCGCCAGGATATTGGCGCGTTGCGCCTCTTCCGGGGCGCAGAAGCTGATCGCCAGACCACTGTTACCGGCACGGGCAGTACGGCCGATACGGTGAACGTGAACTTCCGGATCCCACGCCAGCTCGTAGTTCACTACCAGCTCGAGGGATTTGATGTCCAGACCGCGGGCGGCCACATCGGTCGCCACCAACACGCGGGCGCTGCCGTTAGCAAAACGCACCAGGGTCTGATCGCGATCGCGCTGCTCCAGGTCGCCATGCAGCGACAGCGCGCTCTGTCCCGCTTCGGTCAGGGCGTCACATACTGCCTGGCAATCTTTTTTGGTGTTGCAGAATACCACGCAGGAGGCCGGCTGATGCACGCTGAGCAGCTTTTGCAGCAGCGGGATTTTGCCTCGCTGAGTGGTATCGAAGAACTGCTGTTCAATCGCCGGCAGCGCGTCGACGGTGTCAATTTCGATGGCGATCGGGTTTTGCTGCACGCGGCCGCTGATGGCGGCAATCGCCTCTGGCCAGGTGGCAGAGAACAGCATGGTCTGACGCGACGGCGGCGCAAAACGGGTCACCTCGTCGATGGCCTCGCTAAAGCCCATATCCAGCATCCGGTCGGCTTCGTCCAGCACCAGCGTCTGTAGCGCGTCGAGGGAGACCGTGCCCTTTTGCAGGTGATCGAGCAGTCGCCCTGGCGTGGCGACGATGATGTGCGGCGCATGCAGCAACGAATCGCGCTGGGCGCCGAACGGCTGGCCCCCGCAGAGGGTTAAAATTTTGGTGTTGGGCAGAAAACGCGCCAGACGGCGTAACTCAGCCGCGACCTGATCCGCCAGCTCGCGCGTCGGGCAAAGCACCAGAGACTGGGTCTTATAAAGGGTGGCGTCGATATGCTGTAACAGCCCAAGGCCAAACGTTGCCGTTTTGCCACTGCCGGTTTTCGCCTGTACGCGGACATCGCGTCCTTCCAGGATCGCTGGCAGGGCGGCAGCTTGTACAGGGGTCATCGTCAGGTAACCCAACTCGTTAAGGTTATCGAGTTGGGCGGCAGGCAGTACGTTCAGCGTTGAAAAAGCAGTCACAGTTATTCTCGCGGTAAAAGACACACAGTCAGCAGGCGCGTATCCTCGCAGATCTCCGCCTCTGATGCGACATTTTAATGGGCACTTCATCCGGTGGCGGATCCGGCATCGGCTGTGGGCGTGGGATCGGTTCGGGAACAGGCACCGGATCGGTGGGGACCGGGTCCGATTGCCGCGTCTGTTGCAGCAGCAGTGTTAAAAGCATGCTCATATTACCCTCCAGAAGAGCGGGATGACTCTTTTAGGGTAGTCGCTGCTGGGTTGCAGGCAAAAAAAAGCCGACTTATTTAAGTCGGCGTCGTACGAATCAATTTTGCTATGCAGTAATTCAAAAAAGGAAGTAAGACAATATGGAGCGCAACGCCCATCGCTTGACGTTGCATTCACCTGCGGAAGAGATATTGCACCTTATGGGTAAAGGGTTTATTGACTTCGCTCAATTAAAATGGCGTTTCAGACCTGTCAGAACGACAAAATTGTGCAAATTTACAACCATTTACTGCGATGTAACCACCATGCAACACCGCCTATCAAAACCACTAACATGATGCAAAACAGTGAGAAGCCAAAGCGGAACTCTCCACCAGGGATCCCGCCGAGGTTGACGCCAAACAGCCCGGTTAAGAAGGTGCTGGGCAGAAAGACCATCGCCATCAGCGACATGGTGTAGGTTCTGCGGGAGAGCGACTCCTGCATGACCTGGGCGATTTCGTCGGTCAGTATCGCGGTACGGGCAATACAGGCGTCAATTTCATCGAGGCCGCGCCCGAGCCGGTCGGCAATATCCTGCATTCTGCGGCGCTGATCGTCATTCATCCAGGGGAAACGCTCACTCGCCAGCCGGGCATAAACATCGCGCTGCGGGGCCATGTAGCGGCGCATAACGATCAGCTGTTTGCGCAGCAGCGCGAGGAAGCCGCGAGGCGGAATAACCTGATCGATCAGGTTATCCTCCAGATCGATAATTTTGTCGTGCAGCTCTTCGATAAACTCGCTGGCATGATCGGTGAGCGCGTCGCAGACATCCACCAGCCAGCCACCGCAATCGCCCGGACCAGTGCCCTCTTTTAAATCCCCGACAACATCGTCCAGCGCCAGCACTTTTCGCTGGCGGGTGGAGACAATCAGCCGCTCATCCATATAGACGCGCATCGCCACCAGCTGATCCGGCCGCTCATCGGTGCTGCCATTAATACAGCGTAAGGTAATGAGCGTCCCCTCGCCCATACGGGTCACGCGCGGGCGCAGGCTTTCTCCGGCCAGCGCGTCGCGGACATTATTGGGCAATAACGGGGTTGAGGCCAGCCAGTGTGCGCTCTCCGGCTGGGTATAGTTCAGGTGCAGCCAGCAGGGATGCTGCTGATCGATAATGTCGTCGTCGCTGAGCGGCCTTGCCCCGCCTTTACCGTCGAGTATCCACGCAAAAACTGCGTCAGGAACGTTAACTTCCGATCCTTTTAAGCCTTCCACAGCGCCTCCGCCAGTAGCTGTTCTTTGCTGTCAGTCTAGCCACCCCGGCAGGTTAAGCAACCATTTCCCTCGCCATCGCGCTGAATTTATTCATAAAAGAGACTATTCCTGAACGGAATCTGGCGCACAAAAAAGCCTGGCGAACCAGGCTCTTATATCTGTTGTGATGTCAGGCTTGCGCGGGTTTGAGCTGCCCATCGTATAGAGATGCCGGTTCCAGATGGAAGTTTCGCGTGCGGGCCTGCAGCTCAACGACCTGATTTTTCAGCACCGCCGAGGAGCCGGACAGCTCCTCCACCATCCCCACGTTACTCTGGGTGACGTTTTCCAGATCGGTTAACGCCTGAGTGATCTGCGCGATGCCCTTCTCCTGTTCATAGGTCGAGGTGGAAATCTCATCCATCAATTTGCTGACCTGCCCGGAGCCGCTGACGATCTCCTGCATGTTCTTCTCGGCCTCAGCGACGACCATCGCCCCCTGGTTGACGTTGCTGCTGGTAACGGCGATCAGGGATTTAATGCTTTTTGCCGCCTCGGCACTGCGATGCGCCAGGCTGCGCACTTCCCCGGCCACGACGGAGAAGCCTTTGCCATGGTCGCCGGCGCGGGCCGCTTCGACCGCCGCATTGAGCGCCAGTATATTGGTCTGGAAGGCGATACCGTCGATCATGGTGATGATCTCGGTCATCTGCTGCGCGCATTCGGTTATGGAGTTCATGTTGGTGGCGACCTGCCCCATTAGCTCCCCGCCTTTCTGTGCCTGTCGGGTCGCCACGTTGGCCTTCTCGTTAGCAAGGCGGGTGTTATTAGCAGTATTTTTAGTGGTGGCGGCCATCTGTTCCATACTGGCAGAGGTCTGGATCAGCGATGCGGACTGCAGCTCTGTTTTCGCCGCCAGGGCTGAACTGCGAGCGGCCAGCTGTTCAGAGAGACTCATTGCGGTCGCAGAGGAGGAGCGGATCTCGCGCACCAGCGTGGCGATGTTGCTCGACAGCGTGTTGATACCCGGGATCAATCGCCCCGCGCAGTTATCACCAAATTCCGGGATCGTGACACCCAGATTGCCGGAGACCACCTCTTCTATGCTTCTCTTAACCGTATTGATGGGCACGACCAGGTATTGGGTCATGTAAACCCGCAGAAGCACGAAGGCGACGACGAATAAAATATTAAGTGCAATTAACAAAGATGTTTGCGGTGCTAAAAGAATGACCATTCCATCAATTAACAAAAGCACGACGAATAGATAAGAAAGAATAAAGGTTCTTACGCTAATGTTCCTGAGCATAATATATCCCACAGCGGTATTTTCATATGATAGGGAATATATAGCATTCTGATTTTAATTTTTCACCCTGATTTCGTAGAGACAATTTATTAATCTTAATGGTTCTGGAATTTAACTTAAGGAGGAGATAAAACCTGTTTAACCTGTCCCTTCCATACATTTACATCTGACAAAAAGAAGATTACGCGCTTAACGCATTGAAAAGCAGTGCCCCTGATAAATTATACACTTAAGCCGCACGCACGCTTTGAGGCTGTATTCGTTAGCCGGGCTTAAACTATTTTGTGTCGAATATGTTTTTATGATTTTTTTGAAAAAAAACCTAATGTTTTCTTAACCTCAATCCGATACTAAACACATTTTCGCATAAAACAGCACTGCCTTTCCTTCGGGCAGACAGGAAAATTAATTTAATCAATGCTGCCGACCCAGCTGAGAATAAAACTATTCCAGTTGGTAAAATTAATACGAATTTCATACGAATATCACAAAAAAATCCTGCCTGAGCGTATGAAGTAGAGTATGTTTCAAAGAAGCCCACGCGTTCCGCTCCGCCGTGGATCTCAGACATTTGATGTGCCGATAAATGAGACTGAGCTATGTCGCCTACAGGGTTTGCTGCACTGGATATGCTTAAAACGCCCGTATGGGTGGTATCCCCGATTACGGAGGATGTCCTGTTCGCCAATACGGCAGCAAAGAAGATCATGCAGGACGCGACGCTGGACAGCCTGCGCAAAGGGGTCTGCTCGGCACATGCCCAGGCAACGCTTGCGATGTACGTGCCCGATTTAAAAACCCAGCAAGAGATCATCGAGATCTGGAGTGTGCTGGTCAATAACCAGCAGACCAGCCTCAGCTGTCGGCTCTCGCTGGCCGTTTTTGACACCTGTGGTGAGGTGATTATTTTTGAGGGCATTGCCCGACAGCCGGTCACGGGCCTCAAGGCCACCAGTTCTGGCACCTATCAACGCAAAAAACAGGGGTTCTACGCCCGCTTTTTCCAGACCAACAGTGCGCCAATGCTGTTAATCGATCCCGCCCGGGACGGTCAACTGGTTGATGCCAATCTCGCGGCTCTCAATTTTTATGGCTACACCCATGAGGAGATGTGCAGCAAGCACACCTGGGAGATTAACACTCTCGGACGCAATATTATGCCGGTGATGACGGAGATCTCACGCCTGCCCGGTGGCCATAAGCCGCTCAACTTTGTCCATCGCCTGGCTGACGGCACCACCCGGCATGTACAGACCTATGCCGGCCCGATTGAGATCTACGGCGATAAACTGATGCTGTGCATCATTCACGATATTACCGAGCAAAAACGGCTTGAGCAGGAGCTTGAACACGCCGCGCTGCGCGATTCGTTAACCGGCCTGCTCAATCGCCGCCAGTTTTATCACCTCACCGATCAGGCCTCACCTAACCAGCTTCCGGCCCAACAGGAGTTTAGCCTGCTGCTGGTGGACACGGACCACTTTAAGCGCATTAATGATGTGTTTGGGCATCAAAAAGGGGATGAGGTGTTGATTGCCCTCTCGCGGATGCTGGAAAGCTGCTGTCGAAAAGACGATTACGTTTTCCGCTGGGGTGGTGAGGAGTTTGTGCTGCTGCTGCCCCGCACGTCGCTGGACGCGGCAATGCAGATCGCAGAAACCCTGCGCGCGGCGATCGCCCGCATTACCATCCCCGGCCTGCCCCGCTTTACCGTCAGCATTGGGGTGGCGCGGCATAACCCGGATGAGAGTATTGACGATCTGTTTAAGCGCGTGGACGATGCGTTGTATCGCGCCAAGAATGATGGTCGTAATAAAGTGCTGGCGGCCTGATGTCGCCATCTGTCTTTCAATTTATTCCTTGAGGAGTGGTTAAGATGAGCAAGAAGATTTTGATGCTGGTCGGGGATTACGCTGAAGATTACGAAACGATGGTGCCGTTTCAGGCATTGCAGATGATTGGCCATCAGGTTGATGCGGTCTGTCCTGAAAAAGCCAAAGGTGACTTTATCATGACGGCGATCCATGATTTTGACGGCGCCCAGACCTACAGCGAGAAGCCTGGTCACCGCTTTATTCTCAACGCCGATTTTGCCGAGGTGAAAGAAGAGGATTATGACGCCCTGTTAATTCCGGGCGGACGGGCGCCGGAATATCTGCGCCTGAATGAACAGGTCATCAAACTGGTGCAGGCCTTTGACCAGTCGCGTAAGCCGATTGCCGCCGTGTGCCACGGCGCTCAATTACTGGCTGCCGCTGATGTTCTGAAGGGACGCACCTGCAGCGCCTATCCAGCCTGTGCGCCGGAAGTCAGACTTAGCGGCGGGTACTATGCCGACATCGGTATTGATGAGGCATATGTCGATGACAATCTGGTGACCGCCCCCGCCTGGCCCGCGCATCCGCAGTGGCTGGCGAAATTTGCCGAACTGTTGCAGAAGTAGGACTGTCAGAGAGTGGACAGGCTCGCGGGCTTCACGCAAGCCTGTCAACAACCTCAAAAAACAGCTCTTCCGTCATGATGGCGTTATCTTTTGCGCTCTGATATTGACGGCGGATAAACCAGCCCGATTCCGGCGCCATGCTCAGATAAAATACCTGCCTGATACCGGGCGCATCGACATGAAGGATCACAATACCCGTCTCCACGCCATTCCACAGCTGCTCAGGAACAATACGCACGCTACGGTCGCCGTTCTGTAACTGGATGGCAGTGATGTCATACCGGCATATTCCGCTGTTCAGGCTGTAGCCCACCGCGCTCAGGTCATGGAGGAGCCTGGTGGATAACGTCACCTCGATTGCACAGCCCGCAAACCATTGGCTTATTTGCTGCGCAAGTTCATCCATGCGTGAACAGAATGCCCTGACCTCTGCGTCAGCTGATTTTTTACCGGACAGTACTCTGTCGTTCTGGTGTTGCACTTTTTTAAAAAAACGTTCTCTGGCTGACACGTTGTGGTCCTTGTCATCTTTTCGGCTTTATTCAGTCTGGATTGATTTCAGCGCAGCCCAGGAGGCAATTAGCTGCTGCAGATGCTGTTCCACCTGGCGCTGCCGGACGGCGTTATTGTCCTGCTCTGCGGGGATCTCAGAGAGCTGGCGCAACTGCTCCTCTACCGGCACGGTGCGATTCAGCGACTGCGTAATAGCGAAAACCGCCGATTTCAGTTCGCTGACCGTCATGTATTTACCCTTCTGCTGATCCAGGGCGTTAAGCCGGTTCGCCAGCTGCTCAAGCTGCGTCATTCCCTGATGCCAGCCAGTCAGGTTTTCCGGCGGTAGCGCAATAGCCGCCTTCTGCTGCTGCCACTGCTGCGCAAGAGTTTTACCCTGCTCCGGCCACTGTATGAGCGCCTGCTGCACCAGGCTATCGCCATAGCTGACCGCCCAGTCAGGCTTTAACTGCAATAACTGCTGTGTCTGGCGAATCACCGCTTCAGGTGACTGAGGCGGCTGTTGCCGATCGGCAGAAAGCGTTGTGGCAATCTGTTCCTGGGCCGGATCAGGCTGGCGCATCGTCTCCCATCCCCATGCCAGGGTTCCGGCCAACACCAGCATAGTCGCCATACCAGCGGCAAAAGGCTTCCAGGGTTTCGCGGGGGACAGATATTCCGGAAGCGGTTCAGGCTCAGGAACATACGTACTTTTAACGCACTCGGTTATGCCGTGTTTTCCTGACTGGACAGACGCAGGGTCAGCGCATGACGCAAAATTGCGAGTTCCCCGCTTTCATGGCCGGCCAGTTCCTGCACCACTACGCGTTCGGCTTTCCAGCGACGCGGGCGCTCACTGTCCTGACCGTTATCGAGGTTGCCGCCACTGGCACTCAGCAGCGGCAGCGCGATAACCACGTCAACAGCCTCACTGCCAGCTGCAACAGACACATCACAGACCGGAGGAAGCGTGTCTGCCAGGTCAGTATCAACAAGGATACCATCCTGAAAGCGCACCACCAGACGGGTGGCGTTCAGGCGCGAGAGCGCCAGTGCTGCATCATCAAATTCTGCCGCCACCACGCCCCAGGGATGAGAAATCCCCATCCGGGCGACCATGTCGGCAACGTGTTCATCCCAGCGGGCCTGCTGCTGAAACTGTTGGGGAGCCAGAAAAGCCCCGTCGCTCCATAACGGACGATAAATTTTCATCCCTGCTACCGCCTTACGCTTTCGCTTTCGGCATCTGGCTCACCAGCGACAGATTCACATCCATCCCTTCCACCTGGAAGTGCGGTACTGCATACAGCCGCACGCGGAAGAAGCCCGGGTTGTCCTCAATATCTTCCACAATCACCTTCGCGTCGCGCAGCGGATGGGAAGCCTGCAGTTCGTCGCCCGGATCGGTCATTTCGGTCACCAGACCGCGTACCCAGGTGTTGAGCTCCAGCTCCAGCAGGCGACGGTCCTTGGTGGTACCGATGTTTTCGCGCTGAATAAGCTTCAGGTAGTGAGCAATACGGGACAGCAGGAAGATATAAGGCAGGCGCGCGTTGATGCGGCTGTTAGCCGTGGCATCTGCCGTGTCGTACAGCGCCGGTTTTTGTGTGGAGTTGGCCGAGAAGAAGCAGGCATAGTCGCGGTTCTTGTAGTACGACAGTGGGATGAAACCGAGATTGGCAAACTCGAACTCGCGGGTTTCCGGGATCATTACTTCGGACGGGATCTTCACCTGGTTGCCGGTACCCAGATCGTACAGATGGATCGGCAGATCTTTCACTGCACCACCGGCCTGCGGGCCACGGATCTGCACGCACCAGCCATTATTAATGAAGCTCTTCACCATGTTGGAGGCAAAGGCAAACGACGCGCTGGTCCAGAGGTATTTCTCGTGGTCCGGCCCTTTGACCTGCTCAACGTAGTTGAAGCTGCGTACCGGGACGGTATCCGGGCCATACGGCAGGCGTCCGAGTACGCGGGGCATCACCAGACCGATATAGCGGGAGTCGTCGGTGTCGCGGAAGGATTTCCATTTGATGTATTCGGCGCGATCGAAGTAGTTGCCGATATCTTTAATGGCCGCCACCTCTTCCATCGACTCTTTCAGGAAGAATTTTGGCCCGACAGATCCGATAAACGGCATATGCGCCGCGGCGGAGACTTTGGAGATATTGCGCAGCAGCGCCATATCCTGCGGGCTGGCGTCAAATTCGTAAGAGGAAATCACCGAGCCAATCGGCTCGCCGCCCGGGGTGTCGTATTCAGCGGTATAAGTGTGCCAGTAAAGACCGCTCTGGATAAGCTCCGGCGCATCTTCAAAATCCTGACGCAGGTCGTCTTTGGAGACGTCGAGAATTTCTGTTTTCACGTTCTGGCGATAGTCGGTGTTGTCCACCAGCTGTTTCAGACCACGCCACAGGGACTCTACCTTCTGAAATTCTTCATGGTGCATCACCGCATCCAACTGGCGGCTGATTTGAAAATCCAGCTCGGCGATATGGTGGTCGATTAGCGTTTTGTCGAGCTTTTCCACCTGCTGGCCAGATTTACGGATACAGTCCATAAACACCTGCATGGCGGCAGTCAGGCGCTCGCCCGCAGGCGCATCTGCCAGCGCAGCATCATCCAGAAACGCATTAATATCCCCGAGGCTTGACGCCGGAGTGAGATTGATTTTTTCAAACAGGGAGGCGTAAACGCCCTCTTTTTCCAGTACGGTGGTTTGCCCCTGAGCAGAGCCAGTTTCAGTATTCACAGACATCAGCATATTCCCGGTTAATCCATTAAAAGAGATGCCCGCATTTTATTTCGGGGCAAGCGCACTCATTTCGTCACGTAATTCCTGAGACAGCGCCGGATCTTTAAGAATTTTCTCGAGCTCTTTTCTGAAAGTAGCGTTATCAAGGAGATTGGATTTCAGATCGCGTAATAAATTACGCATCGCCAGCATGGCGCGAAGTTGAGGAATTTGACGGGCAACCTGTTCTGGCTCGAAATCTTTCATGCTGGAAAACTGCAGTCGGATATTTTCTTCTGAACCCTCACCCGCCAGCGTGTTCTGCACATCCAGGTTAATTTCCGGGTTAAATTCCGAAAGTACGCTGTCAAAATTATTTTTATTGACGTTAATTTTCTCACGTTCGGATAACGGTCGGTTTTCTTTGCCATTACTGAAGTCACCAACTGTGAGGAGCTTAAGCGGCAGTTCAACTTTCTTCTGTGCGCCGCCAGTATGTAGGGCCAGTTTTAAATTAATGCGTGCCTTGGGCACTTCATTCTGAAATGTATCAGCCATAGCAGTCCCTTTTCCTTAAGGAATGGATATTAAGTAAAACTACATTTGTTCGCCGGGGTCGATATTAGACCAATTAATTAGAATGAATCAACTAACTCGTGGTCCAAAACTAGACTTCCCTCTAACAGATATCGTTAATTCCCCACAATAAGCAACATCAAATAGCAATTATATATTCAGGGTTTTAATCATTCGCGCCGGAATGAAAAATAGACGTCTCCCGCAAAAAGCAGGGTATTATTTTCATACTCAATATTTCTTCTTGGTTGAATTAATGAGATTTATAGATGCCGCAGCGAATTTAATAAGGAAAAATAAGAATCAGAGTGAGCGCAGTTATTATTGGCTGTTAAATGAAAACTGGCGCTGATAATCGCGCCAGTTCCGGTTACCACAGAGGCTCTCTTACTCAGGCCCCATCAATGCTTCTCGATATACATCGTACGGCTGTACGCCACGTCTTCCGGGTTGTTGATCGGATACCCTTTCACCCAGGGTTTGATCAAGCGCCCGTTGGTATACTGATAAATCGGCGCAATTGGCGCTTTTTCGGCAAGGATTTTCTCCGCCGTATTGTAATCCGCGTTACGCGCCTTCGCCGTGCTCTCCAGCGACGCCTGGTTGATTACCTTATCATACGCCGGATCGTTGAAGCGGGAGATATTGCCGGTATGCGTGGAGGTCAGCAGCGAGAGGAAGGTCGACGGCTCGTTATAATCCCCCACCCATGAGGCGCGGATCACATCGAAATTACCGGTGTTACGGCTGTCGATATAGGTTTTCCACTCCTGATTTTGCAGCTTCACATCGACACCGAGATTCTTTTTCCACATCGATGCCACCGCGATGGCGATTTTCTGGTGGTTTTCCGAGGTGTTGTACAGCAGCGTCAGCTTAAGCGGTTTCTGTGCATTGTAGCCCGCCGCCTGCAGCAGCGTTTTAGCCTGCGCATTCATCTCTTCCTGACTCATCTGCTCGAAGGGGGATGGCTCAGGGGTAAAGCCTGCGGTGACGTCAGGCGTGAAGTGCCATGCCGGTTTCTCACCGGTGCCCAGCACTTTCTCAGCCATAATCCGCCGGTCGATGGTCATGCTCAGCGCCAGACGCACCCGCGCATCCGCCGTCGGGCCTTTCTGGGTGTTAAAGGCGTAATAATAGGTGCCCAGCTGCGGCGGGGTATAGACCTGACCCGGAATGTCCTTCAGCAGCTTCTGGTAGAGGTTTTTCGGGAATGACTCGGTAATGTCGATATCGTCTGCCAGGTAGCGCTTGGTGGCAGACGACTCCTGGTTAATCGGGATAAAGGTTACTTTTTGCAGCACCGTTTTGTCGTTATCCCAGTAATGAGTGTTGCGCTCAACAACCAGCTTCTCATTGACCACCCGGTCTTTCAGGATGTAGGCCCCATTACCCACCAGCGCGCCAGGGCGGGTCCACTCTGCGCTGCTCTCGACGTTGGCTTTTTGTACCGGGTAGAAAGCGAAGCTCGCCGCCAGGTTGGCAAACCACGGCAACGGTTTATCCAGCTGAACGCGCAGGGTTCTGTTATCCACCGCGGTCACGCCCAGCTTATCCGGCGTGGCCTTGCCGTCGATGATAGCCTGCGCGTTGCTGATCCCCGCCAGCGCCGCAAACCAGGCAAACGGCGACGTGGTTTTCGGATCGACCAGGCGCTGCCAGCTGTAGACAAAATCCTGCGCGGTGACAGGTGTGCCATCAGACCACCGGGCGTTCTCGCGCAGGGTAAAGGTCCAGGCGCGGTTATCATTACTCTGCCAGCGGGTGGCAACACCCGGAACCAGTTCGCCCTTTTCATTCTGATTGACAAGGCCTTCGAACAGATCGCGGATCACCTGAATTTCGGGGAGCCCCACCGCTTTGGCGGGATCCAGTGAAGCCGGTTCATCTTTAATATGACGCACCAGCTCCTGCTTCGGCGCCAGCGTCGTCCCGGAGGGCACATCCGCAGCAAAGGAATAAGAAGAGAGGCCACACAACCACAGGGCAGAACAAATCAACGAAACCGGATGCTTCATGAGATCCCCTTTGAAATGATGGGTAACGAGCAGAGGCGTAATTATTTGTTTCAGAACAGGGAAATGCAAACAACTTCCGTCGGAAAGTTGATATTGGCCGGTTTTGCCCCGGCGCTGAAACTATTTGATTAACCGTGTGTTTTGCACAACACTGCCAGTAGTATAACTCTGATTCAGGAACGTCTATGTCCCTTACTCGCCCAAGAACGGAACGTGGCGCTTTTCCGCCTGGAACTGAACATTATGGCCGTTCGTTCCTCGGCGCACCCTTGATCTGGTTTCCTGCGCCGCAGGCCGATCGCCACAGCGGCCTGATCATTGCCGGGACCCACGGGGATGAAAACTCATCGATTGTCACCCTCTCCTGCGCCCTGCGCACCCTGGCCCCGGAGCTGCGTCGCCACCATGTCGTTTTAACCGTCAATCCGGACGGCTGTCAGCTCGGGCTGCGCGCCAACGCCCGCGGCGTGGATTTAAATCGTAACTTCCCGGCGGCCAACTGGCGTGAAGGCGAGACGGTTTACCGCTGGAACAGTGCCGCCCAGGACCGGGATGTGGTATTGCTGACCGGTGACAAACCGGGCTCGGAGCCGGAAACGGAAGCGCTGTGTCACCTGATCCACAAGCTGCATCCGGCCTGGGTGGTGTCGTTTCACGATCCGCTGGCCTGCATTGAGGATCCGGCCCATACCGCGCTGGGACGCTGGCTGGCAGATGCCTTTTCGCTGCCGCTGGTCACCAGCGTCGGGTATGAAACCCCTGGATCCTTCGGCAGCTGGTGCGCCGATTTAAGCCTGCACTGCATCACCGCCGAGTTCCCGCCGATCTCGTCCGACGAGGCCAGCGAGAAGTACCTGAGAGCGATGACCGATCTGCTGCGCTGGGAACCTCAGAGATGAACCACGCCGGTGGTGTAATGCAGCGCCGGTGAGACGTCAACCGCCAGCCAGGTCGGGCCATCCAGATCGGCAAACTGTACCACGCCCGCCAGGGGTAATGCCGCATTAATGGCGCGTGAGGTGCAGAGCATACAGCCCAGCATCAGCGCAAAACCGTTCTCTCGCGCCCCGGCAGCCAGCGCCAGCGCTTCGGTGATCCCGCCTGTTTTATCCAGCTTGATATTCACCATCTCGTAGCGCCCTTTCAGGGCGGGCAGGCTCGCGCGCGTATGGCAGCTTTCGTCGGCACAGATGGGCAGCGGGTGGATGAAATTCGCCAGCGCGGCATCGTCGCCCGCAGGCAGGGGTTGCTCGAGCATGGCAACATCCAGATCCGCCAGCAGCTGGCAGCGCGCGGCCAGCCCTTCGCTGTGCCAGGATTCGTTGGCATCCACGATCAGCGTGGCTTCAGGAACTGCACTGCGAATGGCAACCATCCGCTCGCTGATCAGATGATCGTCCATCTTCACTTTCAGCAGGCGCGCTCCGGCGGCATACAGGGCTTTGGCGCTGGCGGCCATCTGGGCGGGCTCGCCGATCACCACCGTCTGGGCGGTCACCACCGTTTGCGGCAGCGTCACTCCGGCCAGAGCGGCCAGCGGGATCCCCTGCTGGCGGGCGGCTAAATCCCACAGGGCGCAGTCAACGGCGTTGCGCGCCGCACCGGGCGGCAGCAGCGTCTGGAGTGCTTCCCGGCTGAGCCCTTGCTCCAGCGCCGGTCCCAGGGTCATGATCTGCGCCATCACCGAGGCGACGCTTTCCCCATATCGCGGGTAAGGGGTGCATTCCCCCACCCCTTTGACACCCTCTTCCTCTATTTCGACCACCACCACGCAGGCCTCGCTCCGGGTTCCCCGGGAGATCACAAACGGCGTATGCAATGGCCAGGCTTCTTCATAAACCTTCAGGGTTCTCATCACTCACTCCTGTATAGCGGCTTCGCGTAAATAGGGTTTGCTGTGTTATTGGCTGATGACATACACTACCGGCGACGTTAACTATATGTAAACAGGAAGATAACTATGTCACAACTCGTTCATTTCCAGGGCAACCCGGTTTCTGTTGCAGGATCCATTCCTCAGACTGGCAGCAAAGCGCAGGCGTTTACGCTCGTGGCAAAAGATCTGTCTGACGTCGTGCTGAGCCAGTTTGCCGGCAAACGTAAAGTGCTGAACATTTTCCCAAGCATCGATACCGGCGTGTGTGCCGCATCTGTGCGTAAATTCAACCAGCTGGCGACTGAAATGGACAACACCGTTGTGCTGTGCATCTCCGCTGACCTGCCGTTCGCCCAGTCCCGTTTCTGCGGTGCTGAAGGCCTGAGCAACGTCATCACCCTCTCCACCCTGCGTAACCCGGAATTCCTGGAGCAGTACGGTGTGGGCATCGCTGAAGGCGCCCTGAAAGGCCTGGCCGCCCGTGCGGTTGTGGTGATCGACGAAAACGACACCGTCGTGTTCAGCCACCTGGTGAATGAAATCACCACCGAGCCGGATTACGCTGCTGCGCTTGAAGCGCTGAAAGCGTAAGAGCAAAAAGAAAGCCTCCCTGCGGAGGCTTTTTTGTTTTTACTCGTCGCCCTTCTTCTGGCTCAGCCCGTACTCACGCAGTTTATTCGCAATCGCGGTATGCGAAACACCCAGCCGTTTCGCCAGCTTGCGGGTGCTGGGATAGTTGCGGTACAGCTGCGTTAATACCGAGCGTTCAAAGCGGCTGGTAATGTCATCCAGCGATCCTTCCATCGCCTCCTCGCCCACCGCCACCGTACCGGCGTCATAATCCGGCAGCAAAATATCCTGCGGCCGCAGCTCATAGCCTTCAAGCTGGGTCAACGCCCGGTAGATCGCGTTCTTCAGCTGACGGATATTTCCCGGCCAACCGTAGCGGGTCAGTACCGTATTCAGATCGACCGAAAACTTCGGTCGCGGAATGCCCTGCTCATCGGCGAAGCGCGCCACAAACAGCTCGGTCAGCGGCATGATGTCCTGCGGACAATCGCGCAGCGGCGGGATATTCAGCGTCAGCACGTTGAGACGATAATAGAGATCTTCCCGGAAGACGCCCTTCTGTACCAGCTCCACCAGGTTCTTCTGGGTGGCGCAGATCACGCGCACATCCACATGCACCTCATGATCTTCCCCCACCCGGCGGAAGGTGCCGTCGTTGAGGAAACGCAGCAGTTTGGCCTGCATGCGTGGTGACATTTCGCCGATCTCATCCAGCAGCACCGAGCCGCCGTTGGCCTGCTCAAAGAAGCCTTTTTTGCCTTCCGGGGCGTGGCCGAACAGCTCGCTTTCGACGGCATCTTCGGGGATAGAGGCGCAGTTTAGCGCCAGATAAGGTTTAGCCGCACGCGGGCCCGCCTGATGTACCGCATGGGCCAGCAGATCCTTGCCGGTGCCGGTATCGCCGGTAATCAGCAGAGGCGCCGCCAGATTCGCCAGCTTGCGCGCCTGCTCTACCACGTGGCGCATTTTCGGGCTGACAGCGATGATCTGGCTGAAGGCGCCGACATCCTGGCTGGACAGGTTTTGCAGCTGGCGTCCCATACGCACCGTGGAGCGGAGCATGATCACCGACCCGGTCAGGGTGCGGTCGTCGTTGTCGCCCTGCAGGTAGACCGGAGTAAGTTCCATCAGGAAGTTCTGCCCGTTGATGATCACATGCTCGCTATGGGTCGAGCGCGGGTTGCTCTCCAGCCAGCGCTGGAAGTTGAAGCCGGGGATCAGTTGGGCGGCGTTCTGGCTGCTTAGCTTATCCTGCTCCTGGGCAAACAGCTGGCAGCTCGCCAGGTTAGCCCGGTCAATTTTGCCCTTCAGATCCAGAGACAAGAACGGCTCAGGCATCGCTTCCAGCAGCGCGCTCAGGGCCAGATGCTCGCGCTCGGAGGGCATCCATGGCACGGTGCGCACATCCGTAACGCCAGCGATACGGCGGATTTCAGCCATCAAGCTGCTGAATGTATCGAATGCAATTTCGGCAAAGTTCAGGTAAATCTTCCCGATAGGGTCGATCTCAATTCCACGCAGGTCAATGCTACGCAAAACAAGGAGATCGAGTAACTCGCGAGTCAGGCCGAGACGGTCCTTACAAAACACTTCCAGACGCATGGGAAAATCACTCTATAAACAGTAACTCTGAAATGATAAGCCAGATATCGGCAATCGGGAAGAAGGCTGTCAACAAATATTGACAGCCTGTGAAGCGAGAGGCGGAATTATGTGCGAGGCGGATGGGCTACTGCGGTTTTTTGTTGAGCGTTTCTTTCAGCTGGCCGATTAATTCCCGGCGGAAATCGCCCAGGCGTGGTTTATCGTCCGCTGTCCACGGCAGAGGACGGCACAACTCCATCGCTTTGATCCCCAGCCGCGCGGTCAGCAATCCGGCGCCAATCCCCTGGGCCGCGCGGGCCGAGAGTCGTGCGGCCAGATCCTGTGACATCCAGTCCATTCCCACTTCGCGCACCACCTCGCTGGCCCCGGCAAAGGCCATGTTCAGCAACACCAGACGGAACAGACGCAGGCGGCTGTAATAGCCCAGTTCAATGCCGTACAGGGCGGCGATGCGGTTGATCAGGCGCAGGTTACGCCAGGCGATAAAGGCCATATCCACCAGTGCCAGTGGGCTGACGGCGATCATCAGGGTCGACTCTGCCGCCGAGCGGCTGATCTCCCGACGCGCCTGGCCATCGAGCACCGGCTGAACCAGATGGGCATACAGCGAGACCACTTCCCGATCGTTCTGGGTTTCGTGGATCGTGGCATACCAGCGCTGTAGCGCCGGGTGAGACTGATCCAGCCCGGCCTGTTTCGCCAGTTTTTCGCAAAACGCCCGTCCGTTACCGGTGCCGTGGCTATTGAGCAGATCCCGGGCTTCGTCACGCTCGTGCGCGCGCTGGCGCAGTCGCCATAAGCGTCGCCATTCGGTGGCAATGGAGCCCACGCCTGCGCCGACGATCAGCGCCCCGGCCGCACATCCACCCAGCGCCACCCAGTCCTGGGTTTGCCAGGCGTTCATCGCCCACTGTACGCCTTGTCCCACCACCGTGACGCCAGCCAGCAGCAGCCCGGCGCTGACCATTTTGCGCCACAGGCTGCGTTTTGGGTGCAGGGCTGCCTCAACCACGGCTTCGGCCTGTCCCTCTTCAGCGGGAAGCATGTCGGTCACCACCGGGGCAAACTGCTCAGCCTGCGCCGCATCGAAAGTTTGTGACGCCTTGAAGGCCTCTTGCTGTTCCTGCTCCAGCGTCCCGCTGAAATCCATCCGCGGTTTTAAGGGTTCGGTCATCGCAATTTATCTCCAATTAAAAACTCCAGCGCGGCATCGAGACGAATGTGCGGCAGCGGCTGGTCAACGTTCATTGTCTGCGGGCGGAAGGCTTCAAACTGGAAGCCCTGCTTTTGCCAGAACGCCTGGCCGGGCAGCCGGGCGGGCACCTCGCCGGGGTAGACCGTCAGCGGGGCGCCATCGCTCAGGCGGTGTCCGCGCAGCGCCGGGATTTTATCGCCATTGACGTCAATCAATCCGCTCTGGGTGGCCTGCACCGAGGCCAGGCCCAGACAGTCCATGCTGATGCCCTCGAACGCCGCGTTCTGCCAGGCATCCTGCACCAGTTGTTGCAGGAGCGACACCATATTGGCGTGCTGATCCACCGTGACGTGATCCGCCTTGGTGGCGGCGAACAGCAGTTTGTCGATCACCGGGGAGAACAGGCGACGGAACAGCGTACGCTGCCCGTAGTGGAAGCTCTGCATCAGTTGGGTGAGCGCCAGACGCATGTCGTTGAATGCCTGCGGGCCGCTGTTGAGCGGCTGCAGGCAATCCACCAGCACGATCTGGCGGTCGAAGCGTAAGAAGTGGTTGGTGTAGAACCCCTTCACCACCTTTTCGCAGTAGTAGTTGAAACGCTCCCGCAGCATCCCGGCGTTGGTCTGTTTATCCGCCTGGGCCAGCTTAGATTCGCCAACGGCGTCCACGTCCGGCCAGGGGAAGAATTGCAGCGCCGGAGCACCGGCCATATCGCCCGGGAGTACAAAGCGGCCCGGCTGGATAAAGTGCAGCCCCTCTTTTTTGCACTGATGCAGGTAATCGGTCCAGGCTTCCGAGATAGCCGCCAGCCGGTTTTCGTCGGCTGGTGCCAGCGGATCCAGCCCTTCACACAGCGTACGCCAGCGGGCTGACCACTCCGCGCGTTGCCCCTGCAGTAAACCGGTCATCTGTCGCGACCAGCTCAGGTAATCCTGGGTCAGCATCGGCAGATCGAGCAGCCATTCACCCGGATAATCGACGATCTCCAGATAGAGGGTGGAGGTCTCTTTAAAGTGACGTAACAGCGAATCGTTGGAGCGAAAGCGCAGTGCCAGGCGGATCTCGCTCACCCCACGGGTCGGCGTTGGCCAGGTGGGCGGAGAGCCATAGAGCTGGGCCAGCCCCTCATCGTAGGTAAAACGGGGAATGCCAAAATCGCGCTGCGGCACGCGCTTTACGCCCAACAGGCGCTCTTCGCGCACGGCGCTGAGCAGAGGTAAACGCGCCCCGGCATGCAGGTTAAGGAGTTGATTGACCATCGCCGTAATAAACGCGGTTTTGCCGCTGCGGCTCAGTCCGGTGACCGCCAGGCGCAAATGACGGTCAACCCCACGATTGACCAGAGAATTGAGTTCATTTTTAAGTCGCTTCATCGCCATCCTGTTATGCCTGAAGGAATTATTGTTCTAAGAAATATGACATGGGGGCAGAAAGAAGGGAATAAAAGCGCCGAAACGGCACGTCCAGCGCTGTGCCGTTTCGATCTATTTCAGTTTACCGGATAGCCGGTTGGCGAGCTTTTTCAGCATCGGCTCCAGCGCCACCGCAAGCAGCATCCGGACGGGTTTACGGGCGACAGATTTAATTGCCCACCCCGCCACGCCTGCAGGGCCGTAACGCAGTGCGGTAAGTAAAACCAGCTTCCCTGCGAATTTCAGGCCCGGCTTAACGCGATGTCCAGCCTGTTGCCAGCGTTGATTCATATGAGATCTCTCCGTTAAAGCTGACGAAAACGGCTTCGCAGCGAGAAGGTATCAGAGGTGACATACCGCTCCATCTCGCGCAGGCGTTGTTCACCTGCCGACAGTTGGGCATCCACCGTATCCAGCAGTTCACAACTGGTGGGGGCATTTTCATCGCCCATCGCGCTGTCCGGCATCGGATCCAGCACAAAGGATAAAATGATATAGGCCACCAGAGTAATAAACGCCAGGCCAAAGAAAATGGAGAGCACCGTCACCACGCGCACCAGCTTTACCGGCACGTCGAGGTAGTGCGCCAGCCCGGCGCAGACGCCGCGCACCATCCCCTGCTGGGGGATACGCCACAATTTTTTATTCAGGTTCAGTCCGGCCATTAGCGATCCCTCCAGTTCGGATGTTCCGCATCCAGGATTGCTTCCAGCGCCTGAATACGTTCACGCATTTTATTCGCGTCCTGGGTTAACTGCGCCAGACGCTGTTGTTCGCTTTGCGACAGCTCGCTGCGGGAAGAACGGTTGCTGTAATGCAGCCACAACCAGATCGGCAACACAAACAGCACGAAAATGGTCAGCGGAATGGCAAGAAAAAGCGCGCTCATGTCTACTCCTTGTCTTACGATGAGTGGCGGCGCCAGCCGGCGCCGCAGATATTATTATTGATTGTCTTGTTTCATTCTGGCTTTAAGCGCGGCCAGTTGCTCGCCGATTTCATCATCCGCTTTCAGATCGGCAAACTGCTGATCCAGCGTCTTCTGTTTGCCAAAGCTGTGGCTCTCCGCTTCAGCTTCCATCTGATCGATACGGCGCTCAAATGACTCGAAACGGGCCATAGCTTCATCAATCTTGCCGCTATCGAGCTGACGACGCACGTCGCGGGAAGAATTTGCCGCCTGATGACGCAGCGTCAGCGCCTGCTGACGGGCACGGGTTTCGCTCAGCTTGTTCTCAAGCTCGGCAATCTCTCTCTTCATGCGGGTGAGGGTTTCGTCCACCAGCGTCACTTCCTGCTCCAGCGTAGCGACGATATCGGTCAGCTTCTGCTTTTCGATCAGCGCGGAACGGGCCAGATCGTCTTTATCTTTACGCAGCGCCAGTTCGGCTTTTTCCTGCCATTCGCTCTGCTGGGCGGTCGCCTGCTCAATACGGCGCGAAAGCTGTTTCTTCTCGGCCAGCGCACGGGCGGAGTTTGAACGCACTTCGACCAGCGTATCTTCCATCTCCTGAATCATCAGGCGGACCAGCTTCTGTGGATCTTCCGCTTTTTCCAGCAGCGAGTTGATGTTGGCGTTCACGATGTCGGCAAAACGAGAAAAAATACCCATAATTGAATCCTCATAGTTCTGTTATCGGGCTAAGCCCTGCTGTTTAGCTAATACAAATCCCGTGCCAGGTTTTTATCTTATTGATTTTACGTAAGGTGATTGCTTTTTCGCCCGTTCCACCCTACTCTCGCTTAGTGAATCACACCAATAAGTGGTTAATTTCATCATGGCTGAATTTAAAGATACATTATTGGGGGAAGCCAACAGCTTCCTCGAAGTGCTGGAGCAGGTTTCGCGCCTGGCCCCGCTCAATAAACCGGTGCTGATCATCGGGGAGCGCGGCACCGGAAAAGAGCTGATAGCCAACCGTCTGCACTATTTATCCGGGCGCTGGGATGGCCCCTTTATCTCCCTGAACTGCGCCGCGCTGAACGAAAACCTGCTCGATACCGAGCTGTTCGGCCATGAGGCGGGCGCCTTTACCGGGGCCCAGCGGCGTCATCCCGGGCGTTTCGAGCGCGCCGACGGCGGGACGTTGTTCCTTGACGAACTGGCCACCGCCCCGATGCTGGTGCAGGAAAAGCTGCTGCGGGTTATTGAGTATGGCGAGCTGGAGCGCGTGGGCGGTAGCCAGCCGTTACAGGTGAATGTGCGGCTGGTCTGCGCCACCAACGCCAACCTGCCGGAGATGGTCGAGCAGGAGCGGTTTCGCGCCGACCTGCTGGACAGGCTGGCCTTTGACGTCGTCAACCTGCCCCCGCTGCGCGAGCGGCGCAGCGATATCATGCTGCTGGCGGAACAATTTGCCATCCAGATGTGCCGCGAGCTGGGCCTGCCGCTGTTCCCCGGCTTTAGCCAGCACGCCCGCGAAACCCTGCTCGACTACCGCTGGCCGGGTAATATCCGCGAGCTGAAAAACGTGGTTGAGCGCTCCGTCTATCGCCATGGCAGTAGCGAAACCGAGCTGGATGAGATTGTGATCGATCCTTTCCATCGCCCCACACAGTCGCCTGTCGATAAACCCCGCAACGCCGCTTCCCCCACCCTGCCGCTGGATTTACGCCAGTTCCAGCAGGCGCAGGAAAAGCAGCTACTAGAGCTGAGTCTGCGGGAAGCAAAGTTTAATCAGAAACGGGCGGCTGAACTGCTGGGGCTGACCTACCATCAATTAAGGGCATTGCTCAAAAAGCATCAGATGCGCTGACAATATCAGCACTTACCCGCAGACATTTTTACGAAGCAGGTGTAAGTGCGATACACTTTGCAGATCGTCACTAAAAACCTTAAAAATTATGCGTCTGGTTTTCTCGTCCCTGATTGCGCTCGGTCTGTTAAGTAGCCAGGCTTTTGCTGCGCCCACGCCTGCAGAACGCGCTGATATTCGCGACAGCGGCTTTGTCTACTGCGTCAGTGGGCAGGTCAACACCTTCAACCCGCAAAAAGCGAGCAGCGGCCTGATCGTCGATACCCTCGCCGCGCAGTTGTATGACCGGCTGCTGGATGTCGATCCCTATACCTACCGCCTGGTGCCGGAGCTGGCCGAGAGCTGGGAGGTCCTGGACAACGGCGCGACCTACCGTTTTCGTCTGCGCGACGATGTGAACTTCCAGACCACGCCGTGGTTTAAACCCACCCGTAAACTGAATGCGGATGACGTGGTCTTCACCTTCCAGCGCATTTTTAACCGCGACCATGCGTGGCACTACGTCAACGGCGGCAGCTTCCCTTACTTCGACAGCCTGCAGTTTGCCGATACGGTGAAAAACGTGCGCAAGCTGGATAACCGCACCGTCGAGTTCACCCTCGCCCGCCCGGATGCCTCCTTCCTCTGGCATCTGGCGACGCACTACGCCTCGGTAATGTCCTCGGAGTACGCCACCCAACTGACCCTGAAGGATAAACAGGAGCTGATGGATCGCCAGCCGGTGGGCACCGGGCCGTTCCAGATCGCAGAGTATCGCGCCGGGCAGTATGTTCGTCTGCAGCGCCACGAAAAATTCTGGCGCGGCAAACCGCTGATGCCCCAGGTGGTGGTGGATTTAGGCTCCGGCGGAACAGGTCGCCTGTCGAAGTTGCTCACCGGCGAGTGTGATGTACTGGCCTGGCCCGCCGCCAGCCAGCTGACCATTCTGCGCGACGATCCGCGTCTGCGCCTGACCCTGCGTCCGGGCATGAACATCGCTTATCTGGCGTTTAATACCAATAAGCCGCCGCTGAACAACCCGGCGGTGCGGCACGCCCTCGCGCTGGCGATCAATAACCAGCGTCTGATGCAGTCGATCTATTACGGTACCGCAGAAACCGCCGCCTCCATCCTGCCCCGCGCCTCGTGGGCTTACGATAGCGAGGCTAAAATTACCGAATACAATCCGGACAAATCCCGCGAGCAGCTCAAGGCGCTGGGGGCGGATAACCTCACCCTGCAGCTGTGGGTGCCCACCAGCTCTCAGGCCTGGAACCCCAGCCCGCTGAAAACCGCCGAGCTGCTGCAGGCCGACCTCGCCCAGGTGGGGGTCACGGTAGTGATCGTTCCGGTGGAAGGCCGTTTTCAGGAGGCGCGCCTGATGGACATGAACCATGATTTAACTCTGGCAGGTTGGGCAACCGACAGTAACGACCCGGACAGCTTCTTCCGGCCGCTGCTGAGCTGTGCGGCGATCGATTCCCAGACCAACTACGCCCACTGGTGCCATCCCGAGTTCGATGATGTGCTGCGCAAAGCCCTCTCGACTCAGCAGCTGGCGGCGCGTATCGACGCCTATGACGAGGCGCAAATTATTCTGGCCAAAGAGCTGCCGGTACTGCCCCTGGCCTCCTCCCTGCGTCTGCAGGCGTACCGTTACGACATTAAAGGCCTGGTGCTGAGCCCGTTCGGTAACGCATCCTTTGCCGGCGTCTCCCGTGAGCAGCAAGAAGAGGTGAAAAAACCGTGATTATTTTTACCTTACGTCGGCTGCTGTTGCTGCTGATCACTCTTTTCTTTCTGACCTTTGTCGGCTTCAGCCTGAGCTATTTCACTCCCCATGCGCCGCTACAGGGCGCCTCCCTGTGGAATGCGTGGTGGTTCTGGTTTGAAGGGGTGCTGCACTGGGACTTTGGCGTCTCCAGCATCAACGGCCAGCCCATCGCCGAGCAGCTGAAAGAGGTGTTCCCCGCCACTATGGAGCTGTGCATCCTGGCGTTTGGTTTCGCGCTGGTAGTGGGGATCCCGGTCGGGATGCTCGCCGGGATCACCCGCAACAAGTGGCAGGATAAGCTAATCAGCGCCATCGCCCTGCTCGGCTTTTCGGTGCCGGTGTTCTGGCTGGCGCTGCTGCTGACCCTCTTTTTCTCCCTGACGCTCGGCTGGCTGCCGGTGTCCGGCCGATTCGACCTGCTGTATGCGGTGAAGACGGTGACCGGTTTCGCGATTATTGACGCCTGGCTCTCAGATTCGGTCTGGCGGCATGAGATGATTATCAGCGCCGTGCGCCACATGGTGTTGCCGGTGCTGGCGCTGGCCGTTGCACCAACCACCGAGGTGATCCGCCTGATGCGCATCAGCACCATCGAGGTGTTTGATCAGAACTATGTTAAAGCCGCCGCCACGCGCGGGCTGTCGCGGCTGACGATTTTACGCCGCCATGTTCTGCATAACGCCCTCCCGCCGGTGATCCCGCGTCTTGGCCTGCAGTTCTCCACCATGCTGACCCTGGCGATGATCACCGAGATGGTCTTTAGCTGGCCGGGCCTCGGTCGCTGGCTGATCAACGCCATCCGCCAGCAGGACTACGCCGCGATCTCCGCCGGCGTGATGGTGATTGGCGCGCTGGTTATTATTGTTAACGTGATATCCGATATTTTGGGCGCTATGGCTAACCCGCTGAAACATAAGGAATGGTATGCCTTACGATAGCGTATACAGTGAAAAGCGCACCCCCGGGGCGTTGCGCACCGCGTGGCGTAACTTTTACGGCGATGCCACGGCCATGATCGGCCTGTACGGCTGCGGCGGCCTGGTGCTGCTCTGCATCCTGGGCTCCTGGTTTGCCCCTTACGGCATTGATCAGCAGTTCCTCGGCTATCAGCTGTTACCGCCTTCGTGGTCGCGTTACGGTGAAGTCTCTTTCTTCCTCGGCACCGATGACCTCGGGCGCGATCTCTTAAGCCGCCTGCTGAGCGGCGCGGCGCCAACGGTGGGCGGTGCTTTTGTGGTGACGCTGGCGGCCACGGTGTGCGGTCTGTTGCTCGGCATTGTCGCCGGGTCAACCCACGGCCTGCGCTCGGCGGTGACGAACCACATTCTCGACACCCTGCTGTCGATTCCGTCGCTGCTGCTGGCGATCATCGTGGTGGCGTTCTCCGGGCCGCACCTGATCCACGCCATGTTTGCGGTGTGGCTGGCGCTGCTGCCGCGCATGGTGCGCTCGGTCTATAGCCTGGTGCACGATGAGCTGGAAAAAGATTACGTGGTCGCCGCCCGTCTGGATGGCGCTACCACCTTAAATATTCTGTGGTTCGCGGTGTTGCCCAATATCGCCTCCGGGATGGTTACCGAGATCACCCGCGCTCTGTCGATGGCAATCCTCGATATCGCCGCGCTCGGGTTTCTCGATCTGGGTGCGCAGCTGCCGTCCCCGGAATGGGGCGCGATGCTGGGCGACGCGCTGGAACTGATCTACGTGGCCCCCTGGACGGTAATGCTGCCGGGTGCGGCGATCATGATGAGCGTGCTGCTGGTGAACCTGCTTGGCGACGGCATTCGTCGCGCCATTGTGGCGGGGGTGGAATAATGCCGTTACTGGATATTCGCAATCTGACGATTGAATTTAAAACCAGCGAAGGCTGGGTAAAAGCGGTCGACCGCGTCAGCATTACCCTGAGTGAAGGCGAGATCCGCGGGCTGGTGGGTGAATCGGGCTCGGGCAAAAGCCTGATTGCCAAAGCGATTTGCGGCGTGGCGAAAGATAACTGGCGCGTCACCGCCGACCGGATGCGCTTTGACGATATCGACCTGCTGCGCCTCTCCGTCCGGGAACGACGCAAGCTGGTAGGACACAACGTGTCGATGATTTTTCAGGAGCCGCAGTCCTGTCTCGATCCGTCGGAGCGTGTCGGCAAACAGCTGATGCAGAACATTCCCGCCTGGACCTATAAAGGCCGCTGGTGGCAGCGTTTTGGCTGGCGCAAACGCCGGGCCATCGAGCTGCTGCACCGGGTGGGGATCAAGGATCACAAAGACGCGATGCGCAGCTTCCCCTATGAGCTGACCGACGGCGAGTGTCAGAAAGTGATGATCGCCATTGCGCTGGCCAACCAGCCGCGCCTGCTGATTGCCGACGAACCGACCAACGCGATGGAGCCCACCACCCAGGCGCAGATTTTCCGCCTGCTCACCAGGCTTAATCAGAACAACAACACCACCATTTTGCTGATCAGCCATGACCTGCAGATGCTGAGCAAATGGGCGGATAAGATTGACGTGATGTACTGCGGCCAGACCGTGGAAACCGCCGGCAGTGAAGAGCTGGTTACCATGCCGCATCATCTTTATACCCAGGCGCTGATCCGTGCGATCCCCGATTTTGGCAGCGCTATGCCGCATAAAAGCCGTCTCAATACCCTGCCAGGGGCGATCCCGCTGCTGGAGCATCTGCCGATCGGCTGTCGCCTGGGGCCACGCTGTCCCTATGCCCAGCGAAAATGCATTGAAACGCCGCGCCTTGCCGGGCCGAGAAACCATCTGTTTGCCTGCCATTTCCCGCTGAACATGGAGAAAGAGTGACATGGTCGAAACCTTGCTGGAAGTGCGCAACCTGAGTAAGACCTTTCGCTACCGCACCGGTCTATTCCACCGCCAGACCGTCGAAGCGGTGAAGCCGCTGAGCTTTACCCTGCGGGAGAAGCAGACCCTGGCGATTATCGGTGAGAACGGGTCGGGGAAATCGACGCTGGCGAAAATGCTGGCCGGGATGATCGAACCCTCCGATGGCGAAGTTTTGATTGACGACCATCTGCTGAAATTTGGCGATTACTCGTTCCGCAGTCAGCGGATCCGCATGATTTTCCAGGATCCCTCGACCTCGCTGAACCCGCGCCAGCGTATCTCGCAGATCCTCGATTTTCCGCTGCGGTTGAACACCGATCTGGAGTTTGAAGCGCGGCGTAAGCAGATTATCGAAACCCTGCGCATGGTTGGCCTGCTGCCGGATCACGTCAGCTACTATCCGCATATGCTGGCCCCCGGCCAGAAACAGCGTCTCGGGCTCGCCCGGGCGCTGATCCTGCGGCCAAAAGTGATCATCGCTGACGAAGCGCTGGCCTCGCTGGATATGTCGATGCGTTCTCAGTTAATCAATTTGATGCTGGAGCTGCAGGAGAAACAGGGTATCTCCTATATTTACGTGACCCAGCATCTGGGGATGATGAAGCATATCAGCGATCAGGTGCTGGTGATGCATGAGGGCTCGGTGGTGGAACGCGGCAGTACCGCGTCGGTGCTGGCCGCGCCGCTTCACGATCTGACCAAACGTTTAATTGCCGGGCATTTTGGCGAGGCCTTAACCGCCGATGCATGGCGAAAAGATCGCTGATCTGTCCGGTGAAGTGGTCGGACTAACAGGGTACGCGACCCATGCTATTATCGCGCCGTTTTAACGACGGGTGTCCAGACAGGCGACACCCGCCACCACCATGATTATAAGGATTAGAGCTATGGGTTTTCTTTCCGGTAAGCGCATTCTGGTAACCGGCGTTGCCAGCAAATTGTCCATCGCATACGGTATCGCACAGGCGATGCATCGCGAAGGCGCTGAGCTGGCATTCACCTACCAGAACGACAAGCTGAAAGGCCGCGTAGAAGAGTTTGCCGCGCAGCTGGGTTCCAGCATTGTTCTGGAATGCGACGTTGCACAAGATGAAAGCATCGATGGCATGTTCGCTGAGCTGGCAAAAACCTGGCCGAAATTTGACGGTTTCGTTCACTCCATCGGTTTCGCACCAGGCGATCAGCTGGATGGCGACTACGTGAATGCGGTTACCCGTGAAGGCTTCAAAATTGCCCACGACATCAGCTCCTACAGCTTTGTGGCGATGGCAAAATCCTGCCGCAGCATGCTGAACCCGGGCGCAGCCCTGCTGACCCTCTCCTATCTGGGTGCTGAGCGCGCCATCCCTAACTACAACGTGATGGGCCTGGCGAAAGCCTCTCTGGAAGCCAACGTGCGCTACATGGCGAACGCTATGGGGCCTGAAGGCGTGCGCGTGAACGGGATCTCTGCGGGTCCAATCCGCACCCTGGCCGCTTCCGGCATCAAAGACTTCCGTAAAATGCTGGCGCATTGCGAAGCGGTTACGCCGATCCGCCGCACCGTCACCATCGAAGACGTGGGTAACTCTGCGGCCTTCCTGTGCTCTGACCTCTCTGCTGGCATCTCCGGCGAAGTGGTTCACGTTGACGGCGGTTTCAGCATCGCTGCAATGAACGAGCTGGAAATCAAATAAGTTCGTCACCTTCCCGCTGCGGCGGGAAGGTTTACCTGTTGTTGCGCCCCGCTTTTCCCCTCGTTATTCCGTTCCGCTATTTGTTATCACCTAACAATATTTTTCCGCTTATCCGCCTTACGCCAGGATATTGATCGCCATTATGAGATCAAGGAACGCACATGGAACAACGCCGTATTTCTGGCAAAGGCCACTGGTATCATGAAACCCAGTCCAGTAGCAGCCCGACGGAAGTCCTGCCTTTGGTTCCCGAAGCCGCACAGGTCGCGGATCGTTTTTTGCTGAACCTCACATTACCGACGTCGCTACTGGCGGCCTGCGAACGCTGGTTAACCCCGGCCCGGGCGCTGTGCGACCTCTTTTTCCCGCGCGCCGTGCCGGTCAATCGCCTGCGCACGCTTAGCGCGTATGACCGATTCAGCACCGCCCTGACGGTAGCCCAGGTGTGTGGCGTGCAGCGGCTCTGTAATCACTACGCCGCGCTACTTGCCCCGCTCCCCGGCCCCGACTCCTCCCGTGAAAGCAATCGCCGTCTCGCCCAGATCACCCAGTACGCCCGCCAGCTTGCCAGCTCACCCGACGTGATCGACACCAAAGCGCAGCAGGAGCTCGATGAGGTGGGCCTGACGGTGTATGACATTGTGACCATCAACCAGATCATCGGCTTTGTCGGCTTTCAGGCCCGGGTGGTGGCGGTGTTCCAGGCCTTGCTCGGTCATCCTGTCCGCTGGCTGCCCGGGCACCATATCCCGCCGCACGCCCTGATTGACGATAGTGCACTGAACATGGATACCTGGGAGCCAGTCGTCCCGGGCGTTGAGCAACGAAATGCCAGTGCACAACAGCTGGCGTCCCTTGAACGCTGGCAGGCCGAGCCGCTATTGCAGCAACTTACGCCGGTGCTGTGTCATGAGCCGGCGATCCTCGATTACACCGGTGAAATCCTGGTCAGCGGGCTCGATACCGCCCAGCCAGCGGGTCCGTCGGATGAGGCGGTGAAACGCGCTGTGGAACAGCTGGCACGCTCCCCGGATCGGTTCAGCGCTGCGCAATTTACCCCGCTGACGGACGAGGGGCTTCCTCCGGCGCAGGCTATCAACCTGCTGACCTGGAGCGCTTTTTGCGGCTGGTTGAACCGACTTAAAATCGCCATCGGCAGAGGCGAATAACCATACTAATTACCTAAAGAGCGCTTGCTGTAGCAGTGAGATTCGCGTAAAACTGTCAGCCGCTCAATGGCTACGAAAATAGATCACTATGCTCCAGGACAACCCGCTGCTAGCGCAGCTTAAACAGCAACTGCATTCCCAGACGCCACGTGCTGAAGGGGTGGTAAAAGCCACGGAAAAAGGCTTTGGCTTCCTTGAAGTCGATGCACAGAAAAGTTACTTCATTCCGCCTCCGCAGATGAAGAAAGTGATGCATGGCGATCGTATTACTGCCGTGATCCATAGCCAAAAGGATCGTGAATCCGCCGAGCCTGAAGAGCTGATTGAACCGTTCCTGACCCGCTTTGTGGGTAAGGTGCTGCGTAAAGATGACCGTCTGTCCATCATCCCGGACCATCCCCTGCTTAAAGACGCCATCCCTTGCCGCGCCGAACGCGGCGTCGAGCATGATTTTAAAGAAGGTGACTGGGCGGTAGCGGAGATGCGCCGTCACCCTCTGAAGGGCGACCGCGGCTTTTATGCCGAGCTGACCCAGTTTATTACCTTTGGCGACGACCACTTCGTGCCATGGTGGGTCACCCTGGCACGCCATAATCTGGAAAAAGAAGCGCCAGAAGGCGCAGCGACGGAGATGCTGGACGAAGGTCTGGAACGTCGCGATCTCACAGCCCTCAATTTTGTGACCATCGACAGCGCCAGCACCGAAGATATGGACGATGCGCTGTATGTGGAAGAGCAGGCTGACGGCAAGCTGCTATTAACCGTGGCGATTGCCGATCCTACGGCCTGGATTGCTGAAGGCACCCCGCTGGATGAGTCTGCCAAAATTCGTGCCTTTACCAACTACCTGCCGGGCTTCAACATCCCGATGCTGCCGCGCGAACTCTCTGACAACTTGTGCTCACTGCGCGCCAATGAAGTGCGTCCGGTCCTCGCCTGCCGAATGACCATTGCTGCCGATGGCACCATCGAAGAGAACATTGAGTTCTTTGCCGCCACCATCGAGTCGAAAGCCAAGCTGGTGTACGACGAGGTGTCTGACTGGCTGGAAAACAGCGGTAGCTGGCAGCCTGCCAGTGACGCCATTGCCGAACAGATCCGTCTGTTGCAGCGCGTCTGCCTGAGCCGCAGCGAGTGGCGTAAGACCCATGCGCTGGTGTTCAAGGATCGCCCTGACTACCGCTTTATTCTTGGTGAAAAAGGCGAAGTGCTGGATATCGTTGCTGAACCGCGTCGCATTGCTAACCGCATTGTTGAAGAGTCAATGATTGCGGCGAACATCTGTGCCGCTCGTGTGCTGCGCGATAAACTCGGTTTCGGCATCTATAACGTGCATACCGGCTTTGACCCGGCCAACAGCGAAACGCTGGCTGCCCTGCTGAAGACCCATGACGTACACGTTGATCCGCAGGAAGTCCTGACCCTGAACGGATTCTGCAAGCTGCGTCGTGAGCTGGATGCCCAGCCGTCCGGCTTCCTCGACAGCCGCATTCGCCGTTTCCAGTCTTTCGCTGAGATCAGCACCGAACCGGGCCCGCACTTTGGCCTCGGTCTGGAAGCTTATGCAACCTGGACCTCCCCGATCCGTAAGTATGGCGATATGGTTAACCACCGCCTGCTGAAAGCGATCGTTAAAGGTGACACCATCGCCCGTCCACAGGACGAAACCACCGTGCAGATGGCGGAGCGTCGTCGCCTTAACCGCATGGCGGAGCGCGATGTCGGTGACTGGCTGTATGCCCGCTTCCTGAAAGACAAAGCCGGGACTGACACCCGTTTTGCGGCCGAGATCATCGATATCAGCCGCGGCGGCATGCGCGTTCGTCTTGTGGATAATGGCGCCGTGGCCTTCATTCCGGCTCCGTTCCTGCACGCCGTGCGTGAGGAACTGGTCTGCAGCCAGGAGAACGGCACCGTTCAGATCAAAGGTGAAGTGGCCTTTAAAGTGACCGAGGTTATCGACGTCACTATCGCTGAAGTGCGTATGGAAACACGCAGCGTCATCGCCCGCCCAGCCGTCTGATTATTGCCTGCTAAAAAGTCGGATTCACCCACCCCAGGTAATCCGACTTTTTTATTACCACTAAAACCCATTCTCACTATTTTTACTGACCTTTTCCTCCCACAAATTGCAAAAAGCGATCACAATTATTAGCGACGGGCGGGTTCACGCTATTGTGCATTTGTAGAATATTCATTCGCCTGTATCCTTTTTCGCTATTCTCGTTCTACTATTAAGAATACGGGGAAAAACAATAAGTTTAGCTCGGGGTCACCGCCGTTTTAACGCGATTAAACCGACTGAAAATGCACAATGTGTGCAATAAAGTGCGCCTGGGAGAGAGCATGATTGACGATCTGGAGCAAAATTTGCTGTTTCGTTACATGGGAACCCACAGTCCCTGGTGGCGACTGACGGCGGACAGCAATGCTCTGCATCTTGCGGCCAGTGAAAGTGCCGATACGACGCAAGTTGTCGCGCTCTCCGATGAGCAGGCCAGTTATATTCGCCAGATGACGGTGATCACCTCCAGCATTACCATGACGCTCTCCCTGTACGGAACCGAGGTGCCAGTGCATCTGGTGGGCCGTAAAATCACCAAAAAAGAGTGGGCTGGCACCGCCTCTGCCTGGCATGATACCCCCTCCGTTGCCCGCGATCTGGCGCAGGGTTTATCCTTTGCCGAACAGGTGGTTTCCGAAGCCAACTCGGTGATTGTCATCCTCGACAGGCACGGCAATATTCAGCGCTTTAACCGCCTGAGCGAAGAGTACACCGGGATGAAGGAGCAGGAGGTCATCGGCCAGAACGTTTTCAAGCTGTTTATGAGCCGCAGCGAAGCCGCCGCCTCCCGCCGCAATATCAGCGGTTTTTTTCGCGACGGTAGCTCCTATGAAGTGGAGCGCTGGATCAAAACCCGCAAAGGGCAACGCCTGTTCCTGTTTCGGAATAAATTCGTGCACAGCGGCAGCGGTAAGAACGAAATCTTCCTTATCTGTTCCGGGACGGACATCACCGAAGAGCGCCGCGCCCAGGAGCGACTCCGGGTCCTGGCCAATACCGATACCATCACGGGCCTGCCAAACCGCAATGCCATCCACGATATGATCACCGAAGCGATCGACACGCGCGGCGATACCCAGGTGGGCGTGGTCTATCTTGACCTCGATAATTTCAAAAAGGTGAATGATGCCTACGGGCATATGTTTGGCGATCAGCTGTTACAGGCCGTGGCGCTGGCGATCCTCAGCTGTCTGGAAGATGGGCAGGTGCTGGCCCGTCTGGGCGGGGATGAGTTCATTGTGCTGGCCAGTGGCACCTCCCAGGGCGCGCTGGAAGCCATGGCCTCGCGGATCCTGACCCGACTGCGCCAGCCCTTCCGGATTGGTTTAATCGAAGTCTATACCGGCTGCTCGCTGGGTATCTCTCTCGCCCCGCAGCACGGAACCGACCGTGAAAGCGTGATCCGCAATGCCGACACCGCCATGTACACCGCCAAAGAGAACGGCCGCGGAACGTTCTGCGTCTTCTCCCCGGAGATGAATCAGCGCGTCTTTGAGTACCTGTGGCTGGACACCAACCTGCGCAAGGCGCTGGATAACGACCAGCTGGTGATCCACTATCAGCCCAAAATTACCTGGCGGGGCGAGGTCAGAACCCTCGAAGCGCTGGTTCGCTGGCAGTCGCCGGAGCGCGGGCTGATCCCACCGCTTGAGTTTATCTCCTATGCGGAAGAGTCCGGGCTCATCGTACCGCTGGGCCGTTGGGTAATGCTCGACGTGGTGCGCCAGATCGCCAAATGGCGCGATAAAGGCATCAACCTGCGGGTGGCGGTCAACGTCTCGGCCCGTCAGCTGGCGGATCAGACCATCTTCAGCGATTTGAAACAGGCGTTAAAGGATCTCGACTTTGAGTATTGCCCGGTTGACGTGGAGCTGACGGAAAGCTGCCTGATTGAGAACGAGGAGCTGGCGCTGTCGGTCATTCAGCAGTTCAGCAAGCTGGGGGCGCAGATCCATCTCGATGATTTCGGCACCGGGTATTCATCGCTGTCGCAGCTGGCCCGCTTTCCCATCGATGCCATTAAGCTCGATCAGGCCTTTGTCCGGGATATTCATAAGCAGTCGGTGTCGCAGTCGCTGGTGCGCGCGATTGTTGCCGTTGCCCAGGCGCTGAATTTGCAGGTCATTGCCGAAGGGGTGGAGAGTGCGAAAGAAGACGCCTTTCTGACGAAGAATGGCGTCAATGAACGACAAGGTTTTCTGTTTGCTAAGCCCATGCCCGCTGTCGCATTCGAGCGATGGTTTAAACGTTACCAGGCACGCAACGCGCGTTAGCTGGCTTTACGCAGGCCTGATGCAGTGTGCCGATCCTGAAGCTGAACCAGCCGCTGCATATAGGCCACGTCCTTCGGCTGCAGGCAGAATGCAGCGTCCACCCAATCTTCCGTGATGTCCATAAGCTCACTGCGCGGCAACTGTAATACCCGTTGACGGGCGCGCAGCATGGCTCTGACGCCATTCATTTTAGGTTGTAAGGTGTCGATGAAGGTCCGTGTCGCCACGTAGCCCTGACCGGGTTCGAACAGCACGTCCACCAGCCCCTGCTGCTCATACCACTCCGCCGTGTGGCACTCCCCTTTATAGATCAGCTCCTCTGCCAGTTTCATGCCTGAACGGCGCGCCACCAGCGAGTAGCCACCCATGCCGGGGAACAGATTAAAAGCGATCTCCGGAAAGCCTAAGCGCGCATCCCGCTGAGCCAGTAGGAAATGGTGCGCCAGCGCGGCTTCGAATCCGCCGCCAAGCGCACTACCCTCCACCATCGACAGGGTGATCGCCCCGGTATCAAAGCCCCGCGACGCCGCATGGACGCAGTCCACACAGGCGCGGGCATACGCCCGAAGCGCTTCGCGACGACCATTCTCTATGCACTCAACAAAGAAGCGTAAATCCCCGCCGGTGTTGTAGATATCTGGCACCAGCGATCCTGTCACCCAAAAATCAACCTCAAACCCGGACTGCCTTACCAGCCACGACAGGTTCATGATCTCCTCAATCAGGGCATGATTGAAGCAAGGGCGCGGCTGTGCTCGCAGCATCATCCACAGGGTGCGTCTTTCCTCCTCGTAGTAACCGGCGAGTTGGGTGAATCGTACAGAATCAGTAAACAGTTTACAGGTAGCCTGATTGATAATTGTCATAGTCTAATTCCTCATAGAAAAAAGCGCCTTGCGCGCAGAAGTAGACTAATCCACTACTAAAGTCCTCTGTATAAAGAAGTACGAAAATATCACTACCATTAATGTGCTTTCGTTAGCACACTTTTTCCCTTCTCTTTTGCCTTCAATTTCTGCATCATTGAATTTATTCACTTTTCATTTAGGGATGAGATTATGTCTGATATCGATGCACTGAAAGTTGCCCAACGTATTGATACTGTGCTGGATATTCTGGTTGCAGGTGATGTGAACTCTGCTCTGCGTAATCTCGAGATATTAAAATCAGAATTACTGACTCAGGCGGGCGCGCAGAAAAACGGCGACGTAGCACAGCCTAAATCGCCGTGGGAAGTTTAAGGGTCGCAGCAGCCCACATGGTTATGTCAGTTTTCAACTAACGGCTCTGCCGTTTTAATATGGATGCTATGAATTCCCGACAACAAATAATATTACAGATGGTGATCGACACGGGTCGCATGAGCGTCGTTGATCTGGCTAAAAGCACCGGCGTATCTGAAGTCACCATCCGCCAGGACCTCAATCTTCTGGAAAAGATGAGTTATCTGCGCCGCGCACATGGCTACGCCGTGCCGCTGGACAGCGAAGATGTTGAAACGCGCATGATGAATAACTACGCCCTGAAACGTGAACTGGCAGAGTTTGCCGCTTCTCTGGTCAACAATGGCGAAACGGTGTTTATCGAGAACGGGAGTTGTAATGCCCTGCTGGCGCGAACGCTGGCTGAGCAGAAAGAGGACGTGACCATCGTGACGGTGAGCAGCTACATTGCTCATCTTCTGAAAGAGACGCGCAGCGAAGTCATTTTGTTGGGCGGTATCTATCAGAAAAAAAGCGAAAGCATGGTTGGCCCACTGACGCGTCAGTATGTTCAGCAGGTGCATTTCAGCAAGGCTTTTATCGGTATCGATGGCTGGCAGCCAGAGACCGGTTTTACCGGACGGGACATGATGCGTTCTGACGTGGTCAACGCGGTACTTGAGAAAGGCGCTGAAGCCATTGTGCTGACCGACAGCACCAAGTTTGGCGCAGTGCATCCCTACACAATGGGCCCTGTCTCCCGCTTCAATCGGGTGATCACCGACGAGGGCATCAAAGCGGCCCACAGCGAGAAGTTACAGCATGAAGGCCTGATCGTCGATATCGTCAAAAAACCGGCCTGACTCTCCTCTACGCCCGCCTCGTCGGGCGTTTTTCTGCCCTTTCGCTCTGAGATTATTCCGACGCAGCCTTTAAGACTATTTACCTGTCGGATCAGTGATAAAGACGTAAAATTATTGTTAGCGATATAACAGGAAGTAACTATCACCTGCGTGATTTTGTAACGCCTGCGCAATCAAGTTTCATGGAAAACTGGCTTAATAGTTTTACACTTATTTAAGCAGAGCTATTTCCGTGGATCACTATTTCAGGAGAATGAGTTATGTCTATTAACAGCAAAAAATTATCCGCTGCTATGCTGGCTGTCACGCTGGCGTTATCACTGAGCGCATGCTCCGGCATGAGCAGACAAGACCGTAATACCGCAATTGGTGCGGGTGCAGGCGCAATCGGTGGTTCCGTCTTAACTGACGGTAGCACGCTCGGTACCCTGGGTGGTGCTGCAGTGGGTGGGATCATCGGTCACCAGGTTAAATAACTTACCGATTACCACCGCAGTCATTTGATACCGCCCTGTTGTTTCTGGCGCTATCTCAAAATAAAAACAATAAGCCACGGTCTCGACCGTGGCTTATTTGTTTCTGCTAAGCGTTAACCGCCCGCTAATTTCACTTTCATCCCTTTTGCTTCCAGCAGGGATTTAATCAGATCCCGCTTATCGCCCTGGATCTCAATCACGCCATCTTTAACCGAACCGCCGCAGCCACACTTTTTCTTCAGCTCGGCGGCAATGGCTGTCAGGGTGGCATCGTCGGCATCAATGCCGGTCACCAGGCAAACGCCCTTTCCTTTGCGTCCGCTGGTCTGGCGTTGAATGCGCACAATGCCGTCGCCTTTCGGGCGCTCAGCTTCCACCTTCGGTTCATCAATGCGCCCGGTGTCGGTCGAATAGACCAGGCGGCTGTTGGTATCGCGCATTAGGCCCCCTTGTGAAGTGATGCGTTGATGGCTTTCAGGGTCTGAGCCGGATCCGCAGACTGGGTCACCGGACGACCAATAACCATATAGTCTACACCCGCTGCCAGCGCCTGCTCCGGGGTCATAATGCGGCGCTGATCGCCGGCATCGCTGCCCTGTGGACGAATGCCTGGGGTGACCAGCTTAAAATCCTGACCGATAGCACTTTTGAAGCGCACCGCTTCCTGAGCAGAGCACACCACACCATCCAACCCGCAGGAATGGGTCAGCCGCGCCAGACGCTCGGCATGCTCAGCCGGTGACAGGGTCACACCGAGATCCAGCAGGTCGCTGGCTTCCATGCTGGTCAGCACGGTGACGGCAATCAGCAAGGGGGCGTCTTTGCCAAACGGCAGCAGGGCTTCCCGGGCGGCTGTCATCATCCGTGCCCCACCTGAAGCGTGGACGTTCACCATCCAGACGCCCAGCTCGGCCGCCGCGGCTACCGCATGGGCCGTAGTGTTAGGAATATCGTGGAATTTTAGATCCAGAAAGAGATCAAAGCCGCGCTGCTGCATGTCACGCACGATTTGCGGGCCAAAGAGCGTGAACATCTCTTTGCCGATTTTCAGGCGGCAGTCGCGCGGGTCAATACGATCAACGAACGCAAGCGCGTTATCGCGATTGTTGTAATCCAGAGCGACAACAACAGGAGATTCAGTACCTGCGCGGGAAGAAGAGGGAGCTACAGACGTCATGACCGGACCTTCTCGTCGATGGGCGCCGCATCGGCGCGGGAATGGTAAACGGCGTGCATTCTACCTGTGCCTCGTTGAAATTAACAGGTTCCATTTCCATTCCTGCCAGACCGCAGCGCGCACCGGCAAGCCTGGATGCCAGGCTTAGAGTATGTTGTAACTAAAATGAGGTTTTTTTAAAAATTACTGCCCATCGAGGCCGCGAATCGGCTTGATGGTGGACCAGGCGCGGCAGGACGGACAGTGCCAGTACAGCGTATAGGCGGTGAAACCGCACTTCTGGCAGCGGTAACGCGGCTTACTGCGGATCTGCTCGCCGACCATGTCGCGCAGCACCATCAGGCTCTCTTTGGCGCGCCCCTCTTCTGCATCGTGCAGGTGATAATCCATCAGCTTATGGAAGACGCGCATGGTAGGATGTCGCTGCAGCTGACGCGTGATGTAGACCTGCGCCGTGTCGCTGCCTTCATGCTCCTGGACGACATCCGCCAGCATCAGCTCCGCATACGCCCCGGTGTTCTCTTCCACGCAGCGGCGCAGGAAGGCAACCCACTCCTCGGCCATACCCAACTGCTGATAGCAGGTTTGCAGCATATCCAGAGTTTCGCTGACCAACTCTTTATCCTGCTCGATGACCCGTAGCAGGCTCTCTACCGCTTTCTGATAATCGCCTTTTGCCATGTACACGCGCCCCATCATGATGGAGACGCGCGCGCTGCTGCGATCGGCGGCAGCGCCCTTCCTGAGCAGCGCCATGGCTTTATCCATGTCTTCATTGCCCATCTGCTGGAGAGCCAGTTCGCAATAGAAATGGGCAATTTCGACGCGCTGTTTGTCTTTACCCAGCTTCACCAGACGTTCCGCAACGTCGATCGCCTTCTGCCACTCGCTGGTGGCCTGGTAAATCTGCAGGAGTTGTTGCAGGGCGCTGATGCGGAAATCGGTTTCGTCCACCAGCTGGTTAAACATCTCTTCGGCGCGATCGTACAACCCTGCCGCCATATAGTCGCGACCCAGCTGTTGTACAGCCAGCAGACGCTGCTCATAGGTTAATGAGGCGCTTTCCATTAAGGTCTGGTGAATACGAATGGCGCGGTCAACTTCACCGCGAGAACGGAACAGATTGCCGAGAGTAAGATGGGCCTCAACGGTGCCAGTATCCTCTTTCAACATCTCGAGGAACAGGTCGACCGCTTTGTCCTGTTGGTTGCTCAGAAGGAAGTTAACCCCGGCAACGTAGTCGCGTGACAGGCGGTTAGCTTCATCCTGTTTTGTTTGTTGCGCACTTCTGCGGCCCATATACCAGCCATAGGCTGCGGCTACAGGCAAAAGCAGAAACAACAACTCCAGCATCTTTGATTATTCCTTCGCTACCGGCACACCTGAACTCACCGGAACGTCGGTCGTGGGCGCAATCTGGTATTCAAGACGTTTAATTTTACGTTCAGCACGGGCAAGTGAAACCCGAACTTTCAGCCAGAACAGGCCGCAAATAAGCCAGCCGATGGCAAACCCGGCCGCAAAGAGTACCGCCAGAAGGCTGGAAATCCGATATTCGCCTTGCGCCAGCAGATAATTAAAGGTTACCTGTTGATCGTTTTGCGCACCCAATGTGACGGAAATGACGAAAATCGCCAATACCAGTAAGAAAATGAGTAAATATTTCACATTACTTCCCGTTATGTGGTTTGAGCGAATAAAGAGTGTTCAACATCGCGTAGCCAGCCTTATAAACTACCATTTTAAGGACGGGCGCGAAACGGAAAAAGCATCGCGCCACGGTGAGATCTGCGGCTAAATATGAGAATTTCAACCGCTGTCAGCTTTCCTGGTCCCTGTCGGCTATTTCCCGCTTCTCTTCTACTGGCGGCGTGAGTGGACCACAGACGCGCTGAGCAAGCCAGGTCGCAAAGGTGATCAGCAGCCACGACATCAGGGTCGCCACCACCAGATCCCGCGGCCAGTGCATGCCGAGCAGCAGGCGGCTCCCCATGACACCCGTCGCCCACACCAGCAGAATGGCGATAGTGAACGTGCGTCGACGCGGCCACAGCAATCCTACCCCCAATAATGCCCAGCTCGCGGCGAACATCGTGTGGCCAGACGGGAAGGCAAATCCTGTCTCTTTCTGCCAGTGCTTACGTAAGAATGTCGGAACAGCCTGTTGTTCAGTAAGCTGTTCTTTCACCAGCTCGCCGCGTTCTTTACGCTTTAAATTGTAGAAGTCGTTGACCGGGACATGGTGAGTTTTTTCCAGCCAGACGACAAACGGACGCGGCTCCTGAACCTGATCTTTCACCCAGGATTTGAGTCCCTGGCCGATCAGGATCACGCCGGCGAGAATGGCAAAGAGCATAATGGCGGCCCGCAGGCGAAAACGCAGGCACCATAGAAACCATCCGCACAACAGCGCGTGCGTAATAATGCCCCAGGGTTGGGTGACCGTCTCTGTGATCCAGTACAGCGCCTTTAGCCACCCGCTATCCGCTCCAGGCTGCCACTGCCAGCCTGATATCCATACAGTCGCAGGCATAATGAGTAATATCCCTGCACCAACTGCCGTGCGGCGGGCAATAGAAAGCATGTCGTCTCCTTTTTTCGATAAGCCTCACAATCATAACCGAAAAATTGCTGCTGCGTAAAAATGTCGGATTGTGCGTTTAACGTTCGTTAAGCTGGCGGTGATTAGGTGAACCCGCGCAGCTTGTGGCAAAATAAGACAATACCGACAGCCAAACAGGCAACAGACACAAGGCGTGTCAGCATTTTCTGGAGAATCACATGCAGCTTAAACGTGTGGCAGAAGCCAATCTGCCAACCCCATGGGGCGATTTCCTGATGGTGGGTTTTGAAGAACTGGCAACCGGGCAGGATCACGTTGCGTTAGTGTTCGGGGATACCTCCGGGCAGACGCCAGTACTTGCTCGCGTCCATTCCGAGTGTTTGACGGGTGACGCCCTGTTTAGCCTGCGCTGCGATTGTGGTTTTCAACTGGAAGCAGCCCTGTCGCACATTGCGGAAGAAGGCCGCGGCATCCTGCTGTATCACCGTCAGGAGGGTCGTAATATCGGCCTGCTGAATAAAATCCGTGCCTATGCCCTGCAGGATCAAGGGTACGACACCGTGGAAGCGAACCATCAGTTAGGCTTTGCTGCCGATGAGCGCGATTTCACCCTCTGCGCCGATATGTTCAAGCTGCTGGGCGTGGACGAAGTGCGTCTTCTGACCAATAACCCGCGTAAGGTCGAGATCCTCACCGAAGCCGGCATCAACATCGTTGAGCGCGTGCCGCTGATCGTGGGCCGCAACCCGAACAACGAACACTATCTGGATACCAAAGCGGCGAAGCTTGGGCATCTCCTTAGCGAATAAAAAATAACAGCCCGGCAGCGCAAGGCAGGCCGGGCTGGTCACAGCACGTTAATTCAACATATTACGAATCACATAGTGCAGGATGCCGTCATTCTGGTAGTAGGTCAGTTCTGTCGCGGTATCAATACGGCAGCGACACTCCACCATCTCGGTTTGCCCGTCCGTCCGCGTCAGTTTGACCGGCACCGTGGCACCCGGCGTCAGACTTTGCAGATCCGCAATATCAATGCGCTCCTCCCCGGTCAGCCCCAGCGTTTTACGCGATGTCCCCTGCGGGAACTCCAGGGGTAAAATCCCCATCCCAATCAGGTTTGAACGGTGGATACGCTCAAACGACTCAGCGATCACCACGCGCACGCCCAGCAGGCGTGGCCCTTTTGCAGCCCAGTCGCGACTGGATCCGGAACCGTACTCTTTCCCGGCAATGACCGCCAGCGGCGTGCCTTCCTGCTGATACTTCATGGCAGCATCGTAAATCGAGATCACTTCTGTGCCCGGCAGATGGCGGGTCATCCCACCTTCGACCCCTGGCACCATCTCGTTGCGGATGCGGATATTAGCGAAGGTGCCGCGCATCATCACCTCATGGTTGCCGCGACGTGAACCGTAAGAGTTGAAGTCACGACGCTCCACACCACGACTCTGCAGATATCGTCCAGCCGGGCTATCGGCTTTAATGCTGCCCGCCGGGGAGATGTGGTCGGTAGTCACCGAGTCGCCAAGGATGGCTAACACTCGCGCGCCGTGAATATCTTCCAGCGGTTTTGGTTCGGCCAGCATCTCGTCGAAGAAAGGCGAAAGACGGATATAGGTCGAATCATCCTGCCAGCTGTAGGTGTCTGAGTGCGCCACCTCAATCGTTTTCCACTCCGGCGTGCCTTCGAACACTTCGGCATACTCTTTGCGGAACATGTCGGTGGAGACTTTTTCTACCGCGAGGGCGATCTCCTGCGCCGACGGCCAGATATCCTTCAGATAAACCGGATCCCCTTTGCGATCGTGCCCCAACGGCTCGGTCGCGAGGTTAATATTCATATTGCCGGCCAGGGCGTAGGCTACCACCAGCGGCGGCGATGCCAGCCAGTTGGTTTTAATCAGCGGATGGATACGACCTTCGAAGTTACGGTTGCCAGAGAGCACCGCCCCTACCGTCATATCGCCCTGCTTAATCGCCGTCTCGATAGGCTCCGGCAGCGGCCCGGAGTTCCCGATACAGGTGGTACACCCGTAGCCGACCAGGTTAAAGCCCAGCTCATCCAGGTACGGTGTCAGCCGGGCCTGGGCCAGATAATCGGAGACCACCTTAGAACCCGGGGCCAGCGAGGCTTTTACCCACGGCTGGCGTTTCAGCCCAAGGGTAACGGCTTTTTTTGCCAGCAGCCCGGCCGCCATCAATACGCTGGGGTTAGAGGTGTTAGTGCAGGAGGTAATGGCCGCGATCACCACCGCGCCATCCGGAAGCTGGTACTGATGGCCGTTCATAACATAATCAATGGGCCGGCTATCCTTGTGAGCGGTGTTAACCTCCAGCTCGGTGCTGGCGGCAAACGCCTTCGGCACATCTGCCAGCGCCACCCGATCCTGAGGACGTTTCGGCCCGGCAAGACTGGCTTCCACTTCGCCCATATCCAGCGCCAGAGTGCTGGTGAATACCGGTTCATCACCCGGGTTACGCCACATTCCTTGCGCTTTGGCATAGGCCTCGACCAGCGCGACCTGCTCGCTGCTGCGCCCGCTGAGGCGCATATATTCCAGCGTTACGCCATCAATCGGGAAGAAACCACAGGTTGCGCCATATTCCGGCGCCATGTTGGCGATGGTGGCCCGGTCAGCCAGCGGCAACGTGTCGAGCCCGTCACCGTAGAATTCAACGAATTTGCCCACCACCCCATGCTTACGCAGCATCTGAGTCACGGTGAGCACCAGATCGGTTGCGGTGATGCCTTCACTCAGTTTGCCGGTCAGCTTAAAGCCGACCACGTCAGGGATCAGCATCGACACCGGTTGGCCGAGCATGGCGGCCTCAGCTTCGATCCCCCCTACCCCCCAGCCCAGCACACCAAGGCCGTTGATCATAGTGGTGTGCGAGTCAGTACCAACCAGGGTATCTGGGTAGGCCACCCACTCTTTATCCTGCAGTTCACTCCACACCGCTTTGCCAAGGTATTCGAGATTGACCTGGTGGCAGATGCCGGTGCCGGGCGGGACAACGCTAAAGCGGCTGAAGGCCTGCTGGCCCCACTTCAGAAATACATAGCGCTCGTGGTTACGTTCCATCTCCAGACGCACGTTCTCTTCAAAGGCCTCATCGTCGCCAAAGTGGTCCACGGTCACAGAGTGGTCAATAACGAGGTCCACAGGAGAAAGCGGGTTCACTTTGGCGGTATCGCCGCCGAGACGTTTAACCGCTTCGCGCATCGCTGCCAGATCGACTACCGCCGGGACGCCAGTGAAGTCCTGCATCAGGACCCTGGCCGGACGATAGGCTATTTCCCGGTCGGCATAGGCATTTTGCAGCCACCCGGCGAGGGCGTGGATATCCTCGCTGGTGACAGAGTCCTCATCCTGCCAGCGCAGAAGGTTTTCCAGTAACACTTTAAGCGACTTGGGTAAACGCGCGATGTCCCCAAGCTCCCTGGCGGCCAGCGGCAGGCTGTAGTAGTGATAGGTTTTGTTCTCGGCCTGCAATGTGTCCTTACTGGCTTCGCGTAAGGTTAACGACATAAGCTCCTCCTTAATTACCGGGATTGCGATACCCTGACCTTTATCAGGGCCGTAATTAAAGATAACACATCGTCACCGTAACGATTTGATAACAACTCAAATGGACAAATTTACAGACTACAGGAGAGGGTAAAAACAAAAAGCCCCGCTTTAGCGAGGCTTTATTTTTCAGTGTAAGGTGAGGGAGATGAGCTGGTACCAGAAGAGAATCGACAGGGAGAACGCCGCGATCCACGACCAGTATTTAACTTCGGATATATTATTCATCATTGTGACACCCGTCTTTATTTATTTGTTTACGGCTGAGTCTGGCTCAGTTCGGTATTGCTGAAGTGTATTTATTTAAGAGTACAAAAGTGCACTGAATTATTAATGCACTACGCCTTAGCGGCAGAATTATTGTTTTTTGGTATCGTCTTCTGCGAACGAATCAATGAAGGCTTGCTGCTGCGGAGACAGTGTCCAGGAAGCAGGCACTTGCCCTTTAACTTCTTTACGGACTTTGCGGCGAGTGTCACGTTGCTGACACATAGGTTTCACTGCTTCACTGCGCCCCTGAACCGTCATAGTTAACCCCAAAATTTCCAGACCAGTAACGCCACCACCACCCAAAACAGCGTGGAGCCGAGAAACACCGCCAGCCAGGCTTTACGCTTAAGTCCTGGGTTCCGTTGCGGATCCTGACGTCCTGACGGCATTGCTAACCTCATACAATCGATATCGCTTATCATTTAGATACCAAACAATTGGTATAAGTAATCATGGTTGAGATAAATCCTAAAGAAACTTTAGTTGAAAATCCAGCGAATTTACCAATCGTAGACCGTGAAATATCTAATCTTTTGAGCGGAAATATATAAATGAAACGAGGAATTTGCGTAGCGGCTATTTATTTTCTATTTTGGTTGTCTTTTTGTTACGGACAGGTACAGAAAGCGCTAAAACTCTATGGTTATTCTGAGGAATGGCAAGCTTGAGGCGGGGTTTTAATTCGGGTAAACGCAGGGATAACGGTATCCTTCCCGCAGGAAAGATACCGCAGGGTATTATTTCTCTGGCAGCTTAATATCTTTAAACATCGCTTCGATGTCTTCATTAGAACGCAACGCCACTGCCGTATCCACCACATCGCGGGTTAAATGTGGGGCGAAACGCTGAATGAAATCATACATATAGCTACGCAGGAAAGTGCTACGACGGAAACCAATTTTGGTGGTGCTATGGCCGAACACCCCCTGGGTATCCAGGCGCACCAAATCCGGATCGGCTACTGGATCGACTGCCATACTGGCAATCACCCCCACCCCCAGCCCCAGCCGTACATAGGTTTTAATCACGTCGGCATCGGTGGCGGTAAAGACGATCCGTGGCGTCAGCCCCGCACGATTAAAAGCGGTGTCCAGCTCTGAACGGCCGGTAAAACCAAAGGTATAGGTGACCAGCGGATACTGGGCGAGCTCTTCGATCGACACCGACGTTTTGGCCGCCAGCGGATGTTCCGGCGTCACCACAATCGAGCGGTTCCAGTGATAGCAAGGCAGCATGACCAGATCGTCGTAAAGATGCAGCGCTTCGGTGGCAATAGCAAAATCCGCATTGCCTTTGGAGACCGCCTCAGCAATCTGCGTCGGTGAGCCCTGATGCATATGCAACGACACGCGAGGGTAACGCTCGATAAAGCCTTTAATCACGCCCGGCAAGGCGTAACGTGCCTGAGTGTGGGTGGTGGCGATATACAGGGAGCCTTTGTCAGGCCAGGTGTGCTCGCCTGCCACGGATTTAATGGCATCGACCTTCGAAAGCACCTCGCGGGCAATACGGATAATTTCCTGCCCCGCCGGGGTCACCTGAGTAAGATGTTTACCGCTGCGGGCGAAAATCTGGATCCCCAGCTCATCTTCAAGCATACGGACCTGCTTACTGATACCGGGTTGGGAGGTATAAAGACCTTCTGCGGTCGAGGAGACATTAAGGTTGTGGTTGACCACCTCAACGATATAGCGAAGCTGCTGTAATTTCATGCGGGACCATCCGATTGAGCGCACACGGGCAATCGTTTAAGACGATTTGATAATAAGAAAAGGATTAACTATAACCACTATATCATTTATATCATTGCTGTATAGCCCGGAACAAAAAATAATAAACAGGCAATAAAAAAGGGCCGGATGTCCGGCCCTTTTACAGGTAAGTTACGGTAATTAAGGCTTATTTCTTGCCTTCAACCCATTTGCCGTCAACATAAAATGCTGACCAGCCGGTGGCTTTACCGTCCTTTTCAGCAGCAACATACTGCTGCTTGGTTTTACGGCTAAAACGTACAACCGTTTTATTGCCTTCAGGATCCTGCTGTGGCGCATCGGCCAGATAGCGCAGTTTCTCTGCCAGGCGATCGCGGAAGCGGAACAGCTCTTCCACTAACGGCGCACGCGTTTCACGTGATTTCGGGAAGGTGTTAGCCGCCAGGAAGACGCCTGCGGCACCGTCACGCAGGACGAAGTAGGCATCAGACTTCTCGCACGGCAGCTCCGGCAACGGGACCGGATCTTCCTTCGGCGGTGCCACTTCGCCGTTACGCAGGATCTTACGCGTATTTTTGCAGTCGTCGTTGGTACAGGCCATGTACTTGCCAAAACGCCCCATCTTCAGGTGCATTTCAGAACCACATTTTTCACACTCCACGATCGGACCGTCATAGCCCTTAATGCGGAACTCGCCCTCTTCGATCTCGTAACCGTCGCAGGTCGGGTTGTTACCACAGACGTGCAGCTTACGTTTCGGATCGATCAGGTAGCTGTCCATCGCTGTGCCGCACTTGTTACAGCGGCGCTTGGCGCGTAATGCGTTGGTTTCCGCATCATCGCCTTCCAGCACGTTCAGCACTTCGTTTTCCGGCACCAGGTTGATGGTGGTTTTGCAGCGCTCTTTCGGTGATAAGGCATAGCCTGAACAGCCAAGGAACACGCCGGTAGTGGCGGTACGGATCCCCATCTTGCGGCCGCATGTCGGACAGTCGATGCTGGTCAGCACCATCTGGTTCGGCAGCATGCCACCCTCTTCAGGGTCTTTTTCCGCTTTTTCCAACTGGTTGGTGAAGTCGCCGAAGAAGCTATCGAGCACTTTCTTCCACTCGGCTTCGTGGTTCGCCACCTGGTCCAGACTGTTTTCCATCTGCGCGGTAAAGTCGTAGTTCATCAGCTCGCGGAAGTTAGCTTCCAGACGATCGGTTACGATTTCACCCATTTTCTCCGCATAGAAACGGCGGTTTTCCGTACGCACATAGCCGCGATCCTGGATGGTCGAAATGATCGACGCATAGGTGGATGGACGACCGATGCCGCGTTTTTCCAGCTCTTTCACCAGCGAAGCTTCGCTGAAGCGAGCCGGTGGCTTGGTGAAGTGCTGGGCTGGCGTCAGTTCAACCAGAGAGAGTTCATCCCCGGCGTTGACCGCTGGCAGGGTTTTGTCTTCATCACCCTTACGCAGCGCAGGCATCACTTTGGTCCAGCCATCGAAACGCAGAATGCGGCCACGCGCTTTCAGGCGGAAATCACCCGCACCGACGGTCAGGGTGGTGGAGTCGTACTGTGCTGGCGTCATCTGACAGGCGACAAACTGGCGCCAGATCAGCTGATACAGCTTCTGCGCATCGGCTTCCATATCTTTCAGAGATTCAGCCACCACAGCAACGTCAGAAGGACGAATCGCTTCGTGCGCTTCCTGTGAATTCTCTTTGCTGTTGTACTGGTTGGCGCTCTCCGGCAGATACTTCTTACCGAAGTTATCGCCAATGTAATCACGCACCATGTTCACTGCGTCCTGACTCAGGTTGGTGGAGTCAGTACGCATATAGGTAATGTGACCGGCTTCATACAGACGCTGAGCCATCATCATGGTTTTCTTCACGCCGTAACCCAGACGGGTACTTGCCGCCTGCTGCAGCGTGGAGGTGATAAACGGCGCGCCCGGCTTGCTGCTGGTCGGTTTGTCTTCACGATCCAGCACCTGATAGCGGGCTTTTTCCAGCACCGCAACCGCAGCCATCGTCTGCTCACGGTTTTCAGGGCGGAACGGTTTATCGTTCTGGTGGGACACTTCCAGCGGCAGCGTATCGCCGCCCGGCGTGGTCACGCTGGCGTCAATTTCCCAGAACTCTTCTGGTACAAACGCTTTGATTTCGCGTTCACGCTCAACCACCAGACGCACGGCAACAGACTGTACGCGGCCCGCTGACAGGCCACGGGCAATCTTTTTCCACAGCAGTGGAGAGACCATGTAACCCACGACGCGGTCCATAAAGCGGCGCGCCTGCTGAGCGTTAACGCGATCGATGTTCAGCTCGCCCGGCTTTTCAAAAGCCTGACGGATCGCATTTTTAGTAATTTCGTTAAACACCACGCGGCTGTAGCGGGTGTCATCTCCCCCGATCACTTCCCGCAGGTGCCATGCAATGGCCTCCCCTTCGCGGTCAAGGTCGGTTGCGAGATAGATGTGGTCGGCTTTTTCCGCCAGCTGTTTCAGCTCGGAGACGACTTTCTCTTTACCCGGCAGCACTTCGTACTGTGCCTGCCAGTTATCCCACGGGTTAACCCCCATGCGATTTACGAGCGCGCTACGTTCATCCTTTTTAGGCTTTTTGGCCCCTTTGGTGGAGGTAGAGTCGGCGCTCTTCTTGGCTGAGCCACTGGTCGGCAGATCGCGGATATGACCGACGCTGGACTTAACCACGTAGTCGCTACCCAGATACTTATTGATCGTTTTGGCTTTTGCCGGGGACTCAACGATAACGAGAGCTTTACCCATATTCACCTTTACCTAATTTGTTTCTTCCAGGAATACGTCGCGTGAGTTCACCTTCCACTGGCGACGAGTCATCTATATAACGACGCCATCAGTGGATATCAACCCCCATTCGGACCAGTCGCAAAAAACGACCTCAGCCAGGTGGTTGAGATTACGGGCTTTTTCTCGCTCCGGTGTGACTGCACGACGAGATTTAGGTCGAATGTCAAGCAAATCTATTGCCAGAATGACGAAAGCGCACACTCTACCTGATAAAATCCGTTACGCAACTTTATTAGCATGCAAAAGCAAATCACGCCAGCGCTGCCCATCTTGCCTGACAAGCCTCAAAACGGGGAAAATTTGCTCCCGGGACCGCAGCGGCGTAGACTAATAACACTGTTTAAGGAGTGGATAATGCAGCAAACTACCCAACCAATTGACCGTGCAACCTTGCTTGCCGAAGCAAATAAACTCATTCGTGAACATGAAGACACCATGGCAGGGATCGAAGCCACGGGTGTGGAACAGCGTAATGGCGTGCTGGTGTTCAGCGGCGAATACTATCTCGATGAGCAGGGGCTACCTACCCCACGCAGCACGGCGGTATTTAACATGTTTAAATACCTGGCCCATGCGCTATCGGAAAAGTACCACCTGGTCGATTGAAGCAAAACGCGAGGCACTGGCCTCGCGTTTTTGTTTACAGCAGGGGTTTTTGTCCACGCTGCAGCCAACGTAGCAGGAGACGATCCGCACTCTCTGCGGCGCTATTGGTAAAACGGTCCATCAGCTTTTTCCGTCGCATATAGCGCACGCCTACCAGCTCGCGGCCCTCCATCAGCCCCAGCAGCAGATCGTCGCTGGTCCCCACCTGGTCCACCAGCCCCTTCTCCAGCGCCTGGGTGCCGTACCAGTGCTCACCGGTCGCCACCTGCTCAATATCAAGCGTTGGACGCATCTGCTTCACAAAGCTTTTAAACAGCAGGTGCGTGTCGTTAAGATCCTCACGGAACTTCTGTCGCCCTTCCTCGGTGTTTTCACCGAGCAGAGTCAGGGTGCGCTTGTACTGACCCGCCGTGTGCAACTCAACGTCAATATCTTTGTTTTTCAGGAAACGATTGAAGTTGGGGATCTGCGCCACCACGCCAATCGAACCAATAATAGAGAAAGGCGCAGCGACGATTTTGTCGGCCACGCAGGCCATCATGTAGCCACCGCTGGCGGCAACTTTATCTACCGCCACCGTCAGTGGGATCTGCCTGTCACGCAGGCGTTGCAGCTGCGAGGAGGCCAGCCCGTAGCCGTGCACTACCCCACCCGGGCTTTCAAGACGCAGGACAACCTGGTCTTCAGCTCTGGCCACTGCCAGCACGGCGGTGATCTCTTCGCGCAGGGATGAGACCTCATGCGCATCCATGCTGCCTTTGAAATCCAGCACATAGACCCGCGGTTTTGGCACCTCGGCGCGGTGCTCCTGCTTTGCTTTCTGCTTTGCCGCTTTCGCGTCAAGCTTGTGCTTTTTCTTCTGCGCTTTGTGCCACAGCTTTTGTTGATGCGGGTCAAGCAGCGCCACCGACATCTCTTCCTTCATCTCCGTGTACTGCTCGCTTAACCGGGTGATCCGCAACTCACCGCGCTGACGTTTACGCTGCGTCAGGTTGACAATCAGAACTGCGACCACGGCAATGGCAATCACTACCGTTGCTATTTTGGCCAGAAATAAACCGTATTCAGAAAGTAATTCCACGCGTCCACCTTGGTTTAACCACTTGTTTTCACACCCAGTGTACAACAGCCTTCGCCAGGCGTCTCGCACCTGAAGATACCCTTGCGAGGCGTCTTCAGGAATTGGCATTTCACGGAAAAATGTTTGCAAATTGTTAATTTTACAGTGAACTCTCCGGATGACTGATTGATATCCTGCTCACTTTCGGGCATAAAGCCGAAAAGAGATCGCACAGCATGGGCCGCGCCAACGCGCGCCAGAGGAGTGACTTTGCACTATCAACCTAAAAAAGATCTACTGCAAAACCGTATCATCCTGGTCACCGGCGCCAGCGATGGTATTGGCCGTGAGGCGGCGCTGACTTACGCCCGCCATGGCGCACACGTCATTCTGTTGGGGCGCAATGAAGATAAACTGCGCGACGTTGCGCAAGCGATCGCCAGCGAGGGCGGCGCACCGACGCACCAATATACGCTCGACCTGTTAACCTGCACCCCAGAAGAGTGCCAGCAGCTTGCCCGGCGTATTGCCGCAGATTATCCGCGTCTGGACGGGGTATTGCATAATGCGGGTTTCCTCGGTGAAGTGCGCCCGATGGATCAGCAGACCCCGGAGATCTGGCAGCAGGTGATGCAGGTGAATGTCAACGGCACCTTTTTCCTTACCCAGGCACTCCTTCCTTTATTACTGCAGTCCGATTCCGGCTCGCTGGTGTTCACCTCGTCCAGCGTCGGGCGTCAGGGGCGCGCCAACTGGGGTGCCTACGCGGCCTCGAAATTTGCTACCGAAGGGATGATGCAGGTGCTGGCGGAGGAGTATCAGAGCCGCCACCTGCGCGTGAACTGCATCAACCCCGGCGGCACCCGCACAGGGATGCGCGCCAGTGCGTTCCCGAGCGAAGATCCGCTTAAACTGAAAACCCCTGCCGATATCATGCCGCTCTATCTGTGGCTGATGGGCGACGATAGTCGCCGCAAAACCGGTATGACCTTTGATGCCCAACCCGGCCGTAAACCAGGAATATCGCAATGAGTGATGAACGTCATCAGCAGCGCCAGCAGCGCCTGAAAGAACAGGTTGATGCCCGCGTTGCCGCAGCTAAGGATGAGCGCGGAATTATTATCGTCTTCACCGGCAACGGCAAAGGCAAAACCACCGCGGCCTTTGGTACCGCGACCCGCGCCGTGGGTCACGGGCAGAAGGTAGGCGTGATCCAGTTCATCAAGGGAGAGTGGCCGAACGGCGAGCGTAATCTGCTCGAGCCTCACGGAGTTGAGTTTCAGGTGATGGCGACCGGGTTTACCTGGGACACCCAGAACCGCGACACCGACACCGCGGCCTGTCTGGCCGTCTGGGAGCAGGCGAAGCGCATGTTGTCCGATCCAACGCTCAACATGGTGCTGCTGGATGAGATCACCTATATGGTGGCTTACGACTATCTGCCTTTGCAGGATGTGGTGGAGGCACTGAACAACCGTCCGACACACCAGACGGTGATTGTCACCGGGCGTGGTTGTCATCGGGATATACTGGAGATGGCGGATACGGTCAGCGAGTTGCGCCCAGTCAAGCATGCCTTTGATGCCGGCATTAAAGCGCAAATCGGTATCGACTATTAACAAAAAACCCGGCGATGCCGGGTTTTGTTTTTTAGCCGTTGTTGTTACGGCTGCCAGAGCGGCGATTGCTGCTGACCTGGCTGTGACGTTTGACCGCCCGACGAATCTGATTCGCCTTCATGCGACGACGATCTTTTTCTACCGCCACTTTCGAGGTGGTTTCCGGCGTCAGCGACACCAGTTCGCGCAGATAGTTAGTCTGGGTTAAATCCAGCTCGGTATAGCCGCCACGCGGCAGCCCTTTCGGCAGCAGGATGTCGCCGTAGCGTACGCGGATCAGACGGCTAACCTGCACACCAACGGCTTCCCACAGGCGACGCACCTCGCGGTTACGGCCTTCGGTCAGGGTTACGTTGTACCACTGGTTAATGCCTTCACCACCGGTAAATTTGATGGTTTTGAAGGCGGCCGGGCCATCTTCAAGCTGCACGCCGCGCGACAGATCGCGGATCTTGTTCTCGTCTACTTCGCCAAACACGCGAACCGCGTATTCACGCTCCACTTCACGGCTTGGGTGCATCAGACGGTTTGCCAGTTCGCCATCGGTGGTGAACAGCAGCAGACCGCAGGTATTGACGTCCAGACGACCTACGGCAATCCAGCGCGCACCGCGCAGTTTTGGCAGGCGGTCGAACACGGTCGGACGGCCTTCCGGATCGTTACGGGTACAGAGCTCGCCTTCTGGTTTGTAGTACGCCAGCACGCGGCAAATTTGCTCGGCAGACTCTTTTACCGAGATCAGGTGACCATCGATACGGATTTTCAGGCCTGGCACGATTTCAACACGATCGCCCAGGGTGGCGATTTTACCGTCCACACTGACACGACCTGCTTCGATAATGGTTTCGATTTCACGACGTGAGCCGTGGCCGGCGCGGGCCAGCACTTTCTGTAATTTTTCGCTCATTGAGCTTCCTTCAGGTGTCGCCTTCACAGGCGTCTGGTATACTTTCTAAAACAATGAGTTAAACTCAAAAAGACCTTAACTCACTGATCTGCAACTCTTTCATAGCACACATAATGGCGGACAATGTGTCTCACCCAGTGATTCATGGCCGCATATAGTACATGAATTTTAGACTAAATGATTCAACAAGTTTTGTGCAGCAGCGTTCTGGTATGGATACCTGAAGCAAACCCAACGGATCGGCCAGGCATCCGTAAAACAGATACACCATTACAGGAAAGGTTTAACGTCCCCTACCCCTTCACGCAGTACTACCGGGGCATCTTCGGTTAAATCGACGACCGTAGTCGGTTGCTGGCCGAGATAGCCGCCGTGAATAACCAAATCCACCTGTTTTTCCAGGCGGTCTTTGATCTCATCCGGATCGGATTCGGTAAAGTCGCTGCCTGGCAGCATCAGCGAGGTCGAGAGCATCGGCTCACCCAACGTCTCGAGCAGCGCCTGGGCAATCGGGTTCGATGGCACACGCATCCCGATAGTTTTGCGTTTTTCCTGCAGCAGGCGGCGCGGCACCTCTTTTGTCCCCTTGAGGATAAAGGTGTAGTTGCCCGGGGTGTTATTTTTGATCAACCGAAACGCCACGTTATCCACATAGGAGTAGGTCGACAGCTCCGACAGATCGCGGCACATCAGGGTGAAGTTATGCCCGTTCGGCAGGTGACGGATCCGACAGATGCGCTCCATGGCATTTTTGTCTTCAATCTTACAGCCCAGCGCGTAACCCGAATCGGTTGGGTAGACGATAACGCCACCTTTACGCACGATCTCCACAGCCTGATTAATCAAACGCGGCTGCGGATTGTCAGGATGGATATAAAAAAATTGGCTCATACTTCCCTCTCTTCAATTGGCGTTGGCTGCTCCCAGAGTTGCCACACTGGCTCGACGCCACCGGGTAACCAGAGCTTGCGTCCCAGCTCGATCCACGGGCAAGGCTGATGGAAATCAGAGCCCTGGGAGCCAAGGAGGCCGTACTGGCGGGCATACTCAGCCAGTTGACTGCGCTCGTTGGGCGCCTGCTGACACTGCGCGACTTCCATCGCGTCTCCGCCGTGTTCGGCAAAGTACGCCAGCAGACGTTTCAGCCATTTGGCAGAGAGGTTATACCGCCCGGGATGGGCAAGCACCGCCTTTCCGCCAGAATGATGAATGACATCAATAGCTTGTTCTATTGTACACCACTGAGGAGGAACGTATCCGGTTTTCCCCCGTGCGAGGTATTTTTTAAATACATCCGCGATGTTATTCGCCTTCCCGGCCTCAATCAGAAAACGGGCAAAGTGTGCCCGGGTTACCGCGCCGCCTTTGGCCAGACGCAGCGCCCCTTCCCAGGCGCCGGGGATGTGGGCTTTATCCAGCCGCTCGGCGATCAGTTCTGCCCGCAGAATGCGACGCGCCTTCTGCTGGTCCAGGAACGCGCGCAGGGTCGGGTTCTCAATGTCGATGTTCAGCCCGACGATATGGATCTCATGGTTTTCCCAGACGGTGGAAATTTCCACGCCTGCTATGAGTGTAAGCGGCAATTCACTGCGGGCAATTTCCGCCCGCGCGGCCGCAATGGCCTCGGTGGTATCGTGATCGGTGATCGCCAGCGTGCCGACGCGCATCTCATGGGCGCGATGGACGAGTTCTTCGGGCGTAAGCAGGCCGTCAGAGGCCTGAGTGTGGCTGTGTAAATCGTAAATCACTGCGTAATTCGTGTCGCTCAAAGCGGCTCCCGTCACTCATCTTCAATATCTGCGCCGCCATAATAACGTTATGTGGTGAAATTCTGAAACCGGGGGGTTGACATTACGCCATCGAACTAGTTAACTAGTACGCAAGTTCACTCAACGAGGTATCTGAAAATGACCGCACATTTCACTCTGCATGGCTGGTGGCGCACTTCCTGAATATCGGGCAGTGTCGTACGTCTGCATCATGCAAACAGATACCTGGCCCGCCACTGAGCGGGCTTTTTTATGAACAGAATAAAGAGAACAACAAAATGCATACAGCCAAACCGACCCTTGAACTGCTGACCCGTGAGGCGGCGTATCGCCATAACCCTACCGCTCTGTTCCATCAGGTCTGCGGCGCGCGCCCTGCCACGCTGCTGTTGGAGTCTGCGGATATCGACAGTAAGGACGATCTGAAAAGCCTGCTGCTGGTCGACAGCGCGCTGCGTATCACCGCTCTGGGCGACACCGTCACCCTGCAGGCGCTCTCCGAAAACGGCGCGGCGCTGCTCTGTTTGTTGGATGGCGTGCTGCCAGCAGGCATTGAGAATGAACATCGCCCGGATATGCGGGTCCTGCACTTCCCGCCGGTTAGCCAGTTGCTGGACGAAGATGCCCGCCTCTGCTCCCTGTCGGTGTTTGATGCCTTCCGTCTGCTGCAGGGCCTGGTGAATGTGCCGGAACATGAGCGCGAAGCGATGTTCTTCGGCGGGCTGTTTGCCTATGACCTGGTCGCCGGATTTGAGGAGCTGCCGGAGCTTGAACAGGGCAACCGCTGCCCGGACTACTGCTTCTATCTGGCAGAAACCTTACTGGTGATCGACCACCAGAAAAAATACACCCGCATTCAGGCCAGCCTGTTTACGCCATTACTGGCGGAGAAACAGCGACTGGAGCAGCGCATCGCCCAGTTGCAGGAGCAGATGAATGAAGCACCACCGGAGCTGCCGGTGCAGCGCGTGGAGCAGATGCGTTGCGACGTCAGCCAGACGGACGATGAGTTTGGCGTCGTTGTTCGCCAGATGCAGAAAGCGATTCGTGCGGGCGAGATTTTCCAGGTAGTGCCGTCCCGTCGCTTCTCCCTGCCCTGCCCGTCCCCGCTGGCGGCCTACGATGTGCTGAAGAAGAGCAACCCCAGCCCGTACATGTTCTTTATGCAGGATAACGATTTTACGCTGTTCGGCGCCTCGCCGGAGAGCTCCCTGAAGTACGACGCCACCAGCCGCCAGATTGAAATCTATCCGATTGCCGGCACCCGCCCACGTGGCCGCCACGCCGACGGTTCTCTGGATCGCGATCTCGACAGCCGCATTGAGCTGGAGATGCGCACCGACCAGAAAGAGATGTCCGAGCACCTGATGCTGGTGGACCTGGCGCGTAACGACCTGGCGCGCATCTGCACCCCGGGCAGCCGTTACGTGGCCGATTTAACCAAAGTTGACCGTTACTCCTTCGTGATGCACCTGGTCTCCCGCGTGGTGGGTGAGCTGCGCCAGGATCTCGATGTGCTGCACGCCTACCGGGCCTGCATGAACATGGGCACCCTGAGCGGCGCGCCGAAAGTCCGCGCCATGCAGCTTATCGCCCAGGCCGAAGGTCGGCGTCGCGGCAGCTACGGCGGTGCGGTGGGTTACTTCACGGCACATGGCGATCTGGATACCTGCATCGTGATCCGCTCTGCCTACGTTGAAGAAGGGATCGCTACTGTCCAGGCGGGCGCAGGCATTGTGCTCGACTCGGTTCCGCAGTCTGAAGCTGACGAAACCCGCAATAAGGCCCGCGCGGTACTGCGCGCAATTGCGACTGCCCATCACGCACAGGAGATTTTCTGATGGCTGACATTCTGCTGCTCGATAATATCGACTCATTTACCTACAACCTGGCGGATCAGCTGCGTGCAAACGGTCACAACGTGGTGATTTACCGTAACCATGTCCCGGCCCAGACCTTAATCGACCGTCTGGCCACCATGCAGAACCCGGTGCTGATGCTCTCCCCGGGCCCGGGCGCGCCAAGTGAAGCGGGCTGTATGCCGGAGCTGTTGACCCGCATGCGCGGCAAGTTGCCAATCATCGGCATCTGTCTCGGCCACCAGGCGATTGTCGAAGCCTACGGCGGTTACGTCGGTCAGGCCGGTGAGATCCTGCACGGCAAAGCCTCCAGCATTGAACATGACGGCCAGGCGATGTTTGCCGGGCTGATGAACCCGCTGCCGGTGGCGCGCTATCACTCGCTGGTAGGGAGCAATATCCCGGCAGGCCTGACCATCAACGCCCACTACAACGGGATGGTAATGGCGGTGCGTCACGATGCAGACCGGGTTTGCGGCATGCAGTTCCACCCGGAATCCATTCTGACCTCGCAAGGCGCGCGCCTGCTGGAGCAGACCCTCAACTGGGCGCTGCAGAAGCTGGAGCAGACCAACAGCCTGCAGCCGATTCTGGAAAAACTCTATCAGGCGCAGACCCTGAGCCAGCAGGAGAGCCACCAGTTGTTCTCCGCCGTGGTGCGCGGCGAGCTGAAGCCCGAGCAGCTGGCCGCCGCGCTGGTGAGCATGAAAGTGCGCGGTGAGCAGCCGCAGGAGATCGCCGGTGCCGCCACCGCCCTGCTGGAAAACGCCGCCCCGTTCCCGCGTCCGGACTACCTGTTTGCGGACATCGTCGGTACCGGCGGCGACGGCAGCAACAGTATTAACATCTCTACCGCCAGTGCCTTTGTGGCGGCGGCCTGCGGGATGAAGGTGGCAAAACACGGGAACCGCAGTGTCTCCAGCCGTTCCGGTTCATCGGATCTGCTGGCCGCCTTCGGCATCAATCTGGACATGAATGCCGAGAAGTCCCGCGATGCGCTGGACGAGCTGGGCGTCTGCTTCCTGTTCGCGCCTAAGTATCACACCGGATTCCGTCACGCGATGCCGGTGCGCCAGCAGCTGAAAACCCGCACCCTGTTTAACGTGCTGGGCCCGCTGATCAACCCGGCCCATCCGCCGTTAGCGTTGATTGGCGTCTACAGCCCGGAGCTGGTGCTGCCGATTGCCGAAACCCTGCGCGTGCTCGGATATCAGCGCGCGGCGGTGGTGCACAGCGGCGGGATGGATGAAGTCTCCCTGCATGCGCCGACTCTGGTGGCTGAGCTGGATAACGGTGAAATCAAAAGCTATCAGCTTGAAGCCGCAGACTTTGGCTTGACGCCCTATCACCAGGAACAGCTGGCAGGCGGCACCCCGGAAGAAAACCGTGACATTCTGACGCGCCTGTTACAAGGTAAAGGTGAGCCTGCGCATGAGGCCGCTGTGGCCGCTAACGTCGCCATGCTGATGCGTCTGCACGGCGAAGAAGATCTCCATAAAAACGCGCAAAAAGTGATGGACGTGTTGCGCTCTGGCGCAGCCTACGATCGAGTGACCGCACTTGCGGCAAGAGGGTAAACAATGCAGACCGTATTAGCGAAAATCGTTGCCGATAAGGCCATCTGGGTTGAAGCGCGTAAAGAGCAGCAGCCGCTCGCCAGTTTCCAGAATGAGGTGGTACCGAGCAGCCGTCGTTTTTATGATGCCCTGCGGGGCGCGCGCACCGCGTTTATCCTGGAGTGCAAAAAAGCCTCCCCGTCAAAAGGGGTGATCCGCGACGATTTCGACCCGGCCCAGATCGCCGCCATTTATAGGCATCACGCTTCGGCGATTTCGGTGCTGACCGATGAGAAGTACTTCCAGGGCAGCTTTGATTTTCTGCCGATCGTCAGCGGGATCGCTCCGCAGCCGATTTTGTGCAAAGACTTTATTATCGACCCGTATCAAATCTGGCTGGCGCGCTTTTATCAGGCCGACGCCTGCCTGCTGATGCTCTCGGTGCTGGACGACGAGCAGTACCGCCAGCTCGCCGCGGTGGCCCACAGCCTGAACATGGGCGTGCTGACCGAAGTGAGCAACGAAGAGGAGCTGGAGCGCGCCATCGCCCTGGAGGCGAAAGTGGTCGGTATTAATAACCGCGACCTGCGCGATCTCTCCATCGACCTCAACCGCACCCGTCAACTGGCGCCGCGTCTGGGCGCAGGCGTGACGGTGATCAGCGAGTCCGGCATCAACAGTTATGCTCAGGTTCGCGAGTTGAGCCACTTCGCCAACGGCTTCCTGATTGGCTCTGCCATGATGGAGCAGGCCGATCTCAGCGCGGCGGTGCGTCGCGTTCTGCTGGGTGAGAACAAAGTGTGTGGCCTGACGCGTCCTCAGGATGCCGCCGCGGCCCATGAAGCGGGCGCGATTTACGGCGGGCTGATTTTTGTTGAGTCCTCCCCGCGCAACGTTAGCGAAACCCAGGCGCGCGAAGTGATTGCCGCCGCCCCACTGCAGTACGTGGGCGTGTTCCGCAATGCCACTCTTGAAAAGGTGGCGGCCACGGCAGAGGCGCTTTCTCTCGCCGCCGTTCAGCTGCACGGCAGTGAAGATCAGGCCTATATCGATGCCCTGCGCGCCGCGCTGAACCCGCAGGTGCAAATCTGGAAAGCGCTGAGCGTGACCGGTACCCTGCCGCCGCGCACGCTGCACCATGTCGATAAATATGTTCTGGATAACGGCCAGGGCGGAACCGGGCAGCGTTTTGACTGGTCGCTGCTCAATGGTGAGAAGCTGGACAACGTCCTGCTCGCCGGGGGTTTAGGCCCGGATAACTGCGTTGAAGCCGCTAAAGCGGGCTGCGCAGGTCTCGATTTCAATTCAGGCGTTGAGTCGCAGCCGGGCATCAAAGATGCCAGCAAGCTGGCTTCGGTGTTCAAAACGCTGCGTGCATATTAAGGAAGAGAAGATGACCACATTATTAAACCCTTACTTTGGCGAATTCGGCGGCATGTATGTGCCGCAGATCCTGATGCCCGCCCTGCGCCAGCTGGAAGAGGCGTTCGTGAGCGCGCAAAAAGATCCGCTCTTCCAGGCTGAGTTTACCGACCTGCTGAAAAACTACGCCGGGCGTCCGACGGCCCTGACCAAATGTCGCAACCTGACCGAGGGCACCAACACCACGCTCTATCTGAAGCGTGAAGATCTGCTCCACGGCGGCGCGCATAAAACCAACCAGGTACTGGGTCAGGCCCTGCTGGCAAAACGGATGGGTAAAACCGAAATCATCGCCGAAACCGGTGCCGGTCAGCACGGCGTGGCGTCGGCGCTGGCCAGCGCCCTGCTCGGCCTGAAATGCCGCATCTACATGGGGGCAAAAGACGTTGAGCGTCAGTCCCCGAACGTGTTCCGTATGCGTCTGATGGGCGCGGAAGTGATCCCGGTGCACAGCGGCTCGGCCACCCTGAAAGATGCCTGTAACGAGGCCCTGCGCGACTGGTCCGGTAACTATGAAAATGCCCACTATATGTTGGGTACCGCCGCAGGCCCGCACCCGTTCCCGACTATCGTGCGTGAATTCCAGCGCATGATCGGCGAAGAGACCAAAGCGCAGATCCTCGAAAAAGAGGGACGTCTGCCGGATGCGGTGATCGCCTGCGTAGGTGGCGGCTCTAACGCCATCGGCATGTTTGCTGACTTCATCGACGACGCTAACGTGGGGCTGATTGGTGTGGAACCTGCCGGTCATGGGATTGAAACCGGTGAACACGGTGCACCGCTGAAGCATGGCCGCGTCGGCATCTACTTCGGCATGAAGGCGCCGATGATGCAGACCGACGAAGGGCAGATTGAGGAGTCGTACTCCATCTCTGCCGGGCTGGACTTCCCGTCCGTCGGGCCGCAGCACGCACATCTGAACAGCATCGGTCGCGCCGAATATGTGTCGATCACTGATGACGAAGCGCTGGAAGCCTTCAAAACCCTGTGCCGTAAAGAGGGGATCATCCCGGCGCTGGAGTCCTCTCACGCCCTGGCTCATGCCCTGAAAATGATCAAAGACAACCCGGAGAAAGAGCAACTGCTGGTGGTGAACCTCTCCGGTCGCGGCGATAAAGACATCTTCACCGTTCACAATATTCTGAAAGCACGAGGGGAAATTTGATGGAACGTTACGATAACGTGTTTGCTGAGCTGAAAGCCCGCAAGGAAGGCGCCTTTGTTCCCTTCGTTACCCTGGGGGATCCCTCTCCTGAGCAGTCGCTGAAAATTATCGATACCCTGATCGAAGCGGGCGCCGATGCGCTGGAGCTGGGCATTCCCTTCTCCGACCCGCTGGCCGACGGCCCGACCATCCAGGCCGCTACCCTGCGCGCCTTTGCCGCGGGCGTGACCCCGACGCAGTGCTTCGAAATGCTGGCCACCATTCGTCAGAAATACCCGACCATTCCCATCGGGCTGCTGATGTACGCCAACCTGGTGTTTAACCGCGGCATCGACGCGTTCTACGCCGAGTGCGCCCGCGTGGGGGTGGATTCAGTGCTGGTGGCCGATGTACCAGTAGAGGAGTCGGCGCCGTTCCGCCAGGCGGCGATGCGTTATAACGTCGCGCCGATCTTTATCTGTCCGCCGAACGCCGACGACGAACTGCTGCGCCAGATTGCCTCTCATGGTCGCGGCTATACCTACCTGCTGTCGCGTGCCGGTGTTACGGGGGCGGAAAACAAAGCTGCGCTGCCGCTGCATCATCTGGTAGAGAAACTGGCAGAGTACCATGCCGCTCCGCCGCTGCAGGGCTTTGGTATCTCCGCGCCGGAACAGGTCTCTGCGGCGCTGGGAGCCGGTGCTGCCGGGGCGATCTCTGGCTCTGCAATCGTGAAAATTATCGAGAACAACGTCGATAAGCCTGAGCAGATGCTGAGCGAGCTGAAAACGTTTGCCAGTGCCATGAAAGCGGCAACCCGTCCGCAGTAATGAAATCGCCGTCTGGTTTTGCCAGACGGCTTTCCCTATAAATTGATCCCTTCGAGCTTTAGCGCATTTAACGCTTTTCAAACCCGTTTCCCGGCGTATTATCCCCTCGTCTTTTAAGGCTTCCTCCTTAATCCTTCTGAGTTCAGAGGTTTATCTATGTCGTGGCAACACTTTAAACAGGCTTATTTAATTAAGTTCTGGTCCCCCGTTCCTGCCGTTATTGCTGCAGGGATCCTCTCCACCTACTACTTCGGCATCACCGGCACCTTCTGGGCCGTCACCGGCGAATTCACCCGCTGGGGCGGTCAGCTGCTGCAGCTGGCGGGCGTTCACACCGAAGAGTGGGGCTACTTCAAACTGATCCACCTTGAAGGTACCCCGCTCACCCGTATCGACGGCATGATGATCATTGGTATGTTCGGCGGCTGTTTTGCTGCCGCGCTGTGGGCCAACAACGTCAAACTGCGTATGCCGCACAGCCGGATCCGCATCGCCCAGGCAGTGGTCGGCGGCATTATCGCCGGGTTTGGCGCACGTCTGGCGATGGGCTGCAACCTGGCCGCCTTCTTTACCGGGATCCCCCAGTTCTCCCTGCACGCCTGGTTCTTTGCCCTGGCCACCGCCGTAGGCTCGTACTTTGGCGCTCGCTTTACGCTGCTGCCCCTGTTCCGTATTCCGATCAAAATGCAAAAGGTGAACGCTGCCTCACCGCTGACGCAGAAGCCGGATCAGGCGCGCCGCCGCTTTCGTCTGGGGATGCTGGTCTTATTCGGCATGCTGGCCTGGGCGCTCTGTACCGCGCTGGATCAGCCCAAACTGGGGCTGGCGATGCTGTTCGGCGTCGGCTTTGGCCTGCTGATTGAGCGGGCGCAGATCTGCTTTACCTCGGCCTTTCGCGATATGTGGATCACCGGGCGCACGATGATGGCCAAAGCGATCATCGCCGGGATGGCGGTGAGTGCTATCGGCATTTTCAGTTACGTCCAGCTAGGTGTGGCACCCAAGATCATGTGGGCAGGCCCGAATGCCATTATTGGCGGGCTGTTGTTTGGCTTCGGGATTGTGCTGGCCGGCGGGTGCGAGACGGGCTGGATGTACCGCGCGGTGGAAGGTCAGGTCCACTACTGGTGGGTCGGTCTGGGTAACGTGATTGGCTCCACCCTGCTGGCCTTTTACTGGGATGATTTCGCACCGGCGCTGGCGACCAACTGGGACAAGGTCAATCTTCTCAACACCTTTGGTCCACTGGGTGGGTTGCTGGTGACCTACCTTTTGCTGTTGATCGCCTTTTTACTGGTGCTGGCGCAGGAGAAACGCTTCTTCCGTCGCGCTGCCGTGAAAACTGAAATTCGTGAGGAAGCCGTATGAAAGAGATTGTTCCCGACTATCGCCTCGATATGGTGGGCGAACCTTGTCCTTACCCTGCCGTGGCTACCCTTGAAGCGATGCCGCAGCTGAAGAAAGGGGAGATCCTTGAGGTGGTCAGCGACTGTCCGCAATCCATCAACAATATTCCGCTGGATGCCAAAAACCACGGTTATACGGTGCTGGATATTCAGCAGGATGGACCGACTATCCGCTATCTCATCCAGAAATAATGACAGCGTAGCGCCAGGTATTAATCCCATTTTCTTCAGGATATCTCTATTGGGTCTATGCTTTACATTGACTACAAAAGGAGAACGTTATGTCAGACCAAAATCTTGATAATGATGCACAATACGCAGGTGAAAAAGCGAAGAACAAACTGGATGAATTCGCCGGTGCTGCCCAGCAGCAGTTTGGCGAGGCCGTTGATTCGCCTAAACATCAGTTGAAGGGTGCCGGGCGCAAATATGCTGCACAGGCAAGCGACGTGGTGACTGATGTGACCGATGCCGTTAAAAATAACCCGCTGACCGGCCTTATTGCCGCAGGTGCGGTGGGTATTGTCCTCGGCCTGTTACTGGGTCGTAAATAGTAAAGAAGGCCCCTCGGGGCCTTTTTCCTTTCAGAAGCGATAGCCCGCCGAGAACATAAACACCCACGGATCCAGGCGAGTGCTGATATTTTGCTGTTGATCCCCCGCCTTAAAACGCACCTCGGTGTCGATATCCATATACCAGACCGACATGTTAATCAGCCAGTCACGGTTGATGAGGTAATCCAGCCCCACCTGCCCCGCCGCGCCCCAGGAATCTTTCAGGCTCAGGTCAGAAAGGCCCGCCTCTTTACCGGTGTCGTTAAACTTCTCATCAAAGAAGGTGGTGTAGTTGACCCCGGCACCCACATAAGGGCGAAGCTTGCTACCGGCGTCGCCGAAATACCACTGGGCCATCAGGGTAGGCGGCAAATGATGAACCGTGGCGATATCCCCGGTCGGACCCGTCCCTACCTTGTGACGAAACGGCGTGGCCGCCAGCAGTTCAACGCCGACGTTGTCGGTGGCCATCCAGGTAAAGGTCATCCCGGCCTGGGTATTGTTACTGACGTTAAACCCGCCCAACCCCAGCACATTGTCCGAACCTTCCGTGGGACGAACCGTGGCGGTTCCCAGGCGGAAAAAGAACTCGCCTGCTTCGTGGGCCACGGCGCCACCGGAAAACGTGCTCAGAACCAATGCTGCAACCACTGCTTTTTTCATATCCATTCCCTCGTTATGGTTTTATTGAGGAACGGAATATACCCACAAATGATTAATAAGTGATCCAACAGAGATCACACTAGATTCAGCAATTTAACATTCATTGATCTAAATTAATTTTTTTAACCCTACGCAAAAATTGGTAGTGGCTATCTGGATCAATTTTGCCGTTTCGGGCAAACCCTGCGCAGCGGCATAACCACCGCGCAAAATTACAGCGATGCATTACGGGCGCTTTACAAAGATATGCTTTTCCATACAAGGCTTGATACTGCCACCAGGCAGTTATCCAGGGTACAATTGCCCGCTAATTAACATCTGCAATACTCAAGGAGAGTGCATGTCTATCACGGCGAAGTCTGTCTACCGTGACACGGGGAATTTCTTCCGCAATCAGTTCGTTACTTTTTTACTGATCGCCTTGTTGTGCGCATTAATCACGGTGGTACTTGGTCATGCCTTTTCGCCGAGTGAGGAGCAGATAGCCAGCCTGAGTGATGGCGATCACGTCACCAGCAGCGTCGGGCTGTTTGAGATGGTGCAAAATATGTCTCCGGAGCAGCAGCAGATCCTGTTACGTGCCTCTGCGGCGACCACCTTTTCCGGATTGATTGGCAATGCCATTCTGGCGGGTGGCGTACTGTTAATGATCCAACTGGTCTCGGCCGGGCAACGTGTCAGCGCGCTGAGGGCGATTGGCGCCAGCGCGCCACTGCTGCCGAAACTGTTTATCCTGATCTTTTTAACCACCATGCTGGTGCAATTAGGGATTATGCTGGTCGTGGTGCCGGGCGTGCTGTTAGCGATTGTGCTCGCCTTCGCGCCGATTATGGTGGTGCAGGACAGAATGGGCATTTTTGTCGCCATGCGTAGCAGCATCCGGCTGGCATGGTCTAATATGCGTCTGGTTGCCCCGGCGGTGATGAGCTGGCTGCTGGCGAAAACCCTGCTGCTGCTGTTTGCCCCGAACCTGGCCATACTGACGCCGAACGTCGGTGCCGTGGTGGCGAATACGGTAAGCAACCTGATCTCAGCGGTCTTGCTGGTCTATTTGTTCCGCCTGTATACGTTAATTCGCCAGTAATTTTTCTGATGGTCCGGCACCACGCCCGGGTCGTCGCAGATGATGGAATCGAAGAATGAAGCAGTTTCTTGATTTTTTACCCCTGGTTGTCTTTTTTGCCTTCTACAAACTGTATGACATCTACGCGGCCACCACCGCCCTGATCGTCGCTACCGCGGTGGTGCTGATCTACAGCTGGGTGCGCTACCGTAAGGTCGAAAAAATGGCCTTGATCACCTTCGTGCTGGTGGCGTTTTTCGGTGGCCTGACCGTCTTTTTCCACAACGATGAGTTCATCAAGTGGAAAGTGACCGTCATCTACGTGCTGTTTGCCGGTGCCCTGCTGTTCAGCCAGTGGGTAATGAAAAAGCCGCTTATTCAGCGCATGCTGGGTAAAGAGCTGGCCCTGCCGCAGAGCGTCTGGTCGCGCCTGAATGTTGCCTGGGCGGTGTTCTTTATTCTCTGTGGCCTGGCGAATATTTATATCGCCTTCTGGCTGCCGCAGAATATCTGGGTCAACTTCAAAGTGTTTGGCCTCACCGCCTTAACGCTGATTTTCACCCTGCTGAGCGGGATCTACATCTACCGCCACATGCCGCAGGACGACAAGCAGTAATTTCCCCCGCCAGGCTTAATAAGCCTGGCGTTTTCTTCTGTTCTCTCCGGCTGTAAATCATAGTAGCATCCCGCCTGAAGTCCTCCGTAATGAGTAGAGTCCATAATGACAACAACGAACGCCCCGCAGGGCGAACTGGTTTTACGCACACTTGCAATGCCCGCAGACACCAATGCGAACGGCGATATTTTTGGCGGCTGGCTGATGTCGCAGATGGATATGGGTGGGGCGATCCTCGCCAAAGAGATTGCTCAGGGCCGCGTGGTGACGGTCCGGGTCGATGGCATGACGTTTCTGCGCCCTGTCGCGGTCGGTGATGTGGTGTGTTGCTACGCGCGTTGCGTGAAGCGAGGAAATACGTCAGTGTCGATCAATATTGAGGTGTGGGTGAAAAAGGTCTCTTCTGAGCCTATCGGCCAGCGTTATAAAGCGACCGAAGCGCTGTTTATCTATGTCGCGGTGGATAACGACGGGAAACCGCGTCCTCTGCCGCAGGTCTGACAATCAGGCCAAAAAAAAGCCTCCATCCGGAGGCTTTTTTTATTATTCTGACCCGTCCTGAATAGCGTTGACACGTTCCTGACTTAAATCCGGAGAACGTGATGATGACTGAGTTCAAACGTACCCAACGTGATTATCCTCTATCCTTTAAAATAGCTGTCGTTGAGCAGGTCGA